>JAEURL010000397.1 GCA_016789165.1 Anaerolineales bacterium
GAGGCCGACCCCGACACCCTGGTGGTCCCGCGCGCCGGCGAGTTTCTATACCGCCTGAACGGGCCGGCGGCGTGATCGTCATCGTGATGGGCGTCTCCGGCTGCGGCAAGACCACGGTCGGCGCGCGGCTGGCGGAACGGTTGGGCTGGCCGTTCTACGACGGCGACGACTTCCACTCGCCGGCCAACAAGGCCAAGATGGGCCGCGGCCTTCCGTTGGACGACGCCGACCGGGCCGGCTGGCTGGCGGCGCTGGCCGACTTGCTCCGCGCACACCTGGCCGAAGGCCGCTCGGTGGTGCTGGCCTGCTCGGCCCTCAAGCAGCGCTATCGTGATCAACTGCGGGTGGCGCCGGAGGTGCGCTTCGTCTACCTGCGCGGGAGTTACGGCCAGATCCTGGCCCGGCTGCAGGCGCGGGCCGGCCACTACATGAAGCCCGCGCTGCTGGCCAGCCAGTTCGCGGCGCTGGAGCCGCCGGACGACGCCCTCACCGTGGACATCGCGGCGCAGCCGGCAGAAATGGTCGAACAGATTGTGCGGGCTTTGTCAGAGCGCTGACCGGGAGGCGCGAAACCCCTAACGGATGCGAGCGCCGGGCACGGTGGGCCGGCTAAGTTTCTTGCCGGCCCAGGTTCCTGGAGTCCGGAGAGGCGATCGGGGCCCCGCTGGGGCCAGAGCCGCCGCGGGGAAGAGTTGCCGCAAAGAGTTGGCCGTTACGGCCTGGGGGCCGCATCAGCGGGAGGCGGTAATCGATTCAGCCCGGAGCGCCCGGGCTCGGTGTTTCAAACACGGTCACGGCCTCAAACCGCGTATGACTGCCATGGGCACATCCCAGGCTGATCAACCCTCGTAAATAGACGGCCTCCGCGTCCTCAACACTGAGCAGTAATTCACCGTCGACGCTGACCGCGAGCCGGGGGCCGGCGGCGGCCATCCGCAGTTGGTAGCGGCGGCCCAGCTGCCAGGCGCAGGGCGCCTGCGCCAGCGTGCGCCAGCCGTTTTGGTTCTTGTAGAGCGCAATCTGGCCGTTGGGCGCCAACCCGGCCGCGTAGCCCCGGCAAGCGCCCTGGACCCGCACCCCGATGCGGTGATGCTCGCCGGCCAGCGGAACCACGTCAACGGTCAATACCACATCCTGCCAGCCGGGGTCGCCGGTGTAGGTCTCGTTCAGCCCGGGGCCGCTGCCGTGGTAGGCCCCGTCCTCCAACCGCCAGTAGCCGCGCAGAAACGTCCAGCCGCTGATGGCGCCGTACTCGCTGCGCTCCCGCGCGAAGCGGGTGCTCATCTGGGCCGGGCCCTGCCAGTCAATCCAGTCGATCCACACCGGGCCGCTCCAGGCCTCGCCCGTGGTGCGCAGGGCCAGGCCCACGCGGGTGAGCTGGGCCCCTTCCAGACCGGGCAGCGTGAACGCCAGGGAGTGCCACCGGCCCGGCTCCAACAGCTGGGCCGGCCCCTGGTGCTCGGTCTGGCCCAGATCATCCCAAGTCCAGAGGGCGGCCTGCAGGCCCGCCGGGGCGGTGGCCGGCACGCCCACCCGGGCCGTCAGCGTCTGGCCCGGATAAAGCGCCGGCGAGAAGGTGGCGCCGTAGTAGTTGGCGCTCAGCTCACCCGGCCGGAAGCTCAGCCGGGCAAAGGCGCGCGCTTCCCCTTTTTTCTTGAGATCGCGCAGCGTCACCTGCAGCACCCCGCGCTGATCTGCCCCCTGGGCGGCGGTTTGGCGCAGGTCGATGACTTCCCCCAGGCGCGCCTCGGCGCAGAAGCCCTGGGTGGAGCCCGGGTAATCGAAATGAAAGCGCGGCCGTGCGGGGGCGGGCGCGCCCGCGATCTGCGCCCCCAGGCCGGCCAGCCGATCGGCGCAGGCCGCGATCGTCGGGCAGTTGCGGCTGCCGATCAGGCTGGCGGCGACGAGCTCGTCGTTCATGGGCCGGCGCCAGGCCGCGTCGATCCCGGCCAGCCCCACGGCGGTCGCCATGATGGCGCCCACATTGCCGGCGTTGCAGTCGGTGTCCCAGCCGGCCATCGTCGCGATGCGCACCGCGCGCGAAAAGTCGCCCTCGCTGTACAACAGCGCCAGCCCGATCACGCCCGCGTTGGGGATGACGGGCACCAGGCCGCGGTAGCGGTCGTAGCCGAAGTGGGCGGCCAGATGGGCCTGGGCCGCGCGCCAATCCCCGGGGTGCGCGGCGTGGAACGCCAACATGGCGCCCATCACGCGCGCATACGCGCTGGCCGGCGGGATGACGGCCAGCCCGGCTTCGATCAGACGGGCCGGCTCCCGCTCGCTGAAGGCGGCGCTGACCAGGGCGGCGACAAAACGCCCGCCGAGCACGGCCTCGCCGTCGTGCGTGACCCGGCTGGCGCGCTCGGCGTATGCGGCGGCGCGCGCCGGCTGGTTGGGCACCACCAGCCCCCACAGGTCGCTGAAGATCTGGCCGCCGATCTGCTCCGCCAGGACGGTGCCGTTCAGCTCCGCTGAACCCGAGCGCGGGGCGGCGAGGCCGCCGGCGAGGTTGGCGTACGCGGTGTGCTCGGTGGAGATGCCGTAGCCTCCCCACCAGAAGGTCCCGCGCCCGTCGGCCACGTAATTCAAGATCGTCTCGCCGAGCTGCTCGGCCGTCGGCTCGAGGCCGTGGTCTTCGAGGGCGCGCATCAGAATGAGCGGCACGGCCGTGTCGTCGTCGGGCTTGAACACCTTGCCCGGCGGCAGCGGCAGGAACCACTCGATCTCGCCCAGGTCCCGGGCGATCTCGGCGGCGGTCCAGTTCTCCACCGGGGCGCCCAGGCGCACGCCGATGCACTTGCCGAGCCAGCCGGCGTACACGCGGTCGCGATAGTCGGCGGGCAGGATGGTCATGGGCGATCTCCAACGGCCGCCAGGCGCGCGGCCAGTGCGTCGAGCCGGGCGCCGGCCACATCCGGCAGGCACAGGCCCCGGCATTCGTTCAGCAGGGCGCGCCAGCCGGCGCCCACCGCCGCCGGCCCGGAGCAGGCGCCGCACAGCGCGCCCACCAAGGCCGGCAGCGAGTCGGCCGATTTGGGCAGCGCATTGGCCAGCAGGACCGCCGGCCAGAGCTGGCCCTGCGCGGCCTCGGCGATCACCAGGGCGGCCGGCACCGTCTCCGGGGCGGCATCGCCGTAGGAATAGACCGTGTTGATCAGCCGCGTCCCGAGGGTGAGGGCGAGATCGGGCGGGGCGGCCGCCTCGGCGGCACATGCCCGGGCGAGGGCGTCGCCGCGGGCGATCCAGCTCCCGGCCGGGAACTCGGCGCGGGCGGCGGCGGCCGCCTCGGCCAGCGGCGCGCCCGCGGCCAGGAGCGCGACGGCGGCGGCCATGGCCCGCGCGGCGAAGAGGCCGTCTTCGGCCGCGGTGAGCGCGGCGTCCGCCGCGGCGAGGGCGGCGGCCCGCTCCGGGTCGCCGGCCGCATACAGCCCGCTGGCGACGGCGCGCACCGCCGCCGAGTCCGAATAATGCTGCGGGTTGTCGTTGCCGGTGGCCGGCGGCTCCAGGCCGCTCCGCAGGTTCTCGAGGGCGGCGCGTTCGGCAAAGCCGGTGAGCGCCTCGCCCAGCCGCGGCAGCACCCGGGCCCGCCACGCCGCCGCAAAGGCGGCCGGCTCCCGCGCGCCTCCCGTGTCCAGCAGGATCTGGGCCGACAGCACCGTGTATTCGGTATCGTCCGTCGGGAAGGGCTCGAGCAGGGCCGGCGGCAGGCGATGCGTGAACGGGAGCGTCAGGCGGAGCACGCGCTCGCGCGCCAGGTCGCGATTGGTGCGCCAGATGAACTCGCGCCGCTTCTCGGGGAACTGAAACGCGCGGTGGAACAGCGCGGGGAAGCCCAGGGCATCGCCCAGGGCCAGGCCCAGCAGCGCGCCGTACGTTCGGTCATAACGGTTCATCAGGTCACCTTGCTCAGTCTGCGTGACGGTCATGGCTCACTCCGGCGGCGTCAACGCGCCCAGCACCGCCGCCGCGCCCTCGCGGAAGGCCGGGGTCCACACGTCCCAGCCGTGCCCGCCGCCCAGCACGCGCAGGCTGGCGTGGACGCCCGGCACGCGCGCCAGGCGATTGAAAACGCGGTGGGTCTCGAAATCCAGGTCGTGCTCGGCCTCCGCCGGATCGGGATGCCGGTATTCGCCGTCGCCGGCGGCGAGGAACAGGCGCAAGCCCAGGCCGCGGGCCGTGAAACTGTCCACCAGGGCGGGATAGTTGAGCGCCGCGTACCGCGCCGGATCGAACGGCTCGCCGCCGCGCCCGAAGGCGCCAAAGGCGCGCGTGCTGGAGCCCGCCGGCGGCTCGGGCACGTACACGGCCGGGCTGAGGACGATCGCGGCCGAAAACAGCTCCGGATAAACCAGGGCATACCGCAGCGCACCGTAGCCGCCCATCGAGTACCCGGCGACGGCGCGGCCCGCGCGGGTAGTGTGGGTGTAAAAGCGCGCGGCCGCGTGCGGCAGCAGTTCGGCGACGCAGGCGGTCTCGAGCGCCAGGCCGGTGTAGGCCGAATCCACCCAGTACCCGGCGCGATCGGGGCCGGGGTCGTCTGGGGCGATAGCGACCAGCGGCGGCAGCCAGCCCGCGGCGATCAGATCATCCAGATCGGGCGCGATCCGGGCCCAATCCTCCATGCGGCCGCCCCGCCCATGCAGGAGAAGCAGCAACGGGTAGCGCCGGCCCGCGGCGGTGTAGCCGGCCGGCAGGTAGGCGAGGTAATGCAGGTCACGCCCTAACGCCGGCGACGGCAGGCGGGCCTCTTCCAAGCGCCCGGCCAGGCCGGACGCCAGCGCGGGCGGCCAGGCCTCCCTCATGGTTGCGCGGCCGCCCGGCATAGCGGGCTGAGCGCCTCGCCCAGGAAGGCCAGCAGCGCGGCGTTGAACGCCGCCGGGTTCTCCAGATTGGAGAGATGCCCGGCGTTGGGAATGACGGCCCGGCGCGCTCCCGGGATCTCACGCACCATCTGCCCGGTCGCCGCCTGATATTCGGCGGCGTCGTGCTCGCCGATCACGATCAGGGTGGGGGCCTGGATCTGAGCCAGGCGGGCGGCGGCGGGCGGCTGGCTGCTGACCGCCGGGTCCGGGTGATACCAGTGCCAGCCGGAGTAGGCGCCGATCATCTCCGCCAGCCGGGCGCGCACCTCCGGCCGGCGCCGGGCCGTCTCAAACAGCGGATGCTCCAGCCAGGCGGCGCGCGCGGCCGCGACGCCCTGGCCGGTGGCGCTGACGATGGCCGGCGACCGCGCTGGGCCGGCCGCCCCGGACCGGTAGCCGTCCGGCACAGCATCGGCCACGACCAGGGCGGCCACGCGGGCCGGGAAATCAAGCGCGAACTGCAGGGCCCAGCGGCCGCCCCGCGACAGCCCGACCACGGCCACCCGTTCGAAAGCGAAGTGATCCAGCAGCGCCCGCAGGTCGGCGGTGTGCGCATAGGGCTCCGGCCCCGGCAGCGCCGAGCGTCCGAAGCCGCGCAGGTCGCAGCAGACGACGTGATAGTGCGGCGCCAGGGCCGCCGCCTGCTCTGCCCACAGGCGGGTGTCGAGCGCGAAGCCCGGCAGCAGCACCACCGGCGCGCCCTGGCCGGCGCGCTCGTAGTACAGGGTGGTGCCCGCGACCGCCGCGAGCCCGCGATCTACAGAAGTGTCCATGGCGCGCCGGGCTGCCTCCGGGAACGCTGCCGCGCGGCTAGCCGGCCTGCCGCACGCAGTCGATGAGGGTGCCATCCACCCAGGTCACGGCGCTGATCACGCGCTCGCCCAGCCGAGGCGCGGCGGGCGCTCCGCCGCAGATTGCTTCGGCCTCGGCCTTCAACTCGGCCAGGCTGCGCAGCGGCAGGCGCGTGCCGCGCAGGGCGGCCAGCAGGTCGGCGCGGCGCGGGTTGACGGCCACGCCGCGTTCGGTGACGACCACGTCCACCAGTTCGCCCGGGCCGCACAGCGTGGTCACCCGATCCTTGATGACGGGGACCCGGTCGCGGAAGGTCGGCACGGTCAGGATGGTGCAGCCCGCGAACAGGGCATCCTGCCAGCCGCCGATGCCGTGCAGCAGCCAGCCGTCCGAGTGGGTGACGACGTTGGCGTTGAAATCGACGTCGACCTCGGTGGCACCCAATACGGCCACGTCGACCAGCGAAGCGAAGTTGCCCTTGCCGTGGTAGTTGTAGCTGTTGAAGGGGCTGGTGGCGATGTGCCGGTCTGGGTGGTCCCGCAGCGAGCGCACGCCGTCCAGGTCGAAGCTTTGGCCGTCGAGCAGGTAATCGGCGAGGCCGGCCTCCAGCAGCTCGACCAGCACCCGGGTGGTGCCGCCGCGGATAAAGCGGGCCTTGACGCCGCCGGCCCGCATGCGCTCGGCCAGAAAAGCCGTGAAGGCCAGGCTGGTCCCGCCGGCGCCGGCCTGGAAGGAGAAGCCCGGGCGCAGGAGGCCGGCGGCGGCCGCGACCTGCGCGGCAGCTTCGGCGATCAGCAGCCGGTCCGGCGCGCGCGTCCGCTGCGTGGT
>JAEURL010000435.1 GCA_016789165.1 Anaerolineales bacterium
GTTGACGGCGACGGCGATGCCGGCCAGATAGGCGGCCAGCATGACGGCCCAGGCGCGTTGTTTGGAAGTCATGGGGTACCTGTTGGGACGGCCGGCGGGCGGCCGGGCAGACAAAATGGTGGCCCAGCCGGCGGACGGACCGGCCGGCTGGGCCACCCGATAGATCAGGCGGCTGGCTGGGCGGGGCGTTCAGTACACGCCATAGCTCTTGCAGGTTTCAAACATCGCGTGCAGGTTCTCGGGTTTGGCCTCATCCACCACCGCGCCGGTGGCCAGGGCGTATCCGCCGTCCACGGCCACGGTGTCGATCAGTTCTTTGACGTAGGCGGTCACCTGCTCCGGCGTCCCGGCGTGCAGCATGGAATTGGGCACGTTGCCGCCGAAGGCCGCCCAGCCGCCGAGCTTGCGCTTGACGGCCTGCATGTCGGTCTTGTCGAAGGTCCAGTACGTGCTGCCGGCCGGGATCTCGGGATCCACGATCACGTCCAGGCGGTGATTGTACCCGCCCTCGACAAACAGGTACGGCACCAGGCCCTCGTTGACCAGGCCGATCAGCGTGGCCTTCAGGGACGGCCAGTAGAACTTCTTGAAGTCGCCGTTGGACATGAAGCCGTCGGCGCCCTTGTGGAGCGGGATAAAGACGAACGGGTTGTCCTGGCTGGTGGCGGTCCCCACGCCCATCTGGACCGCGATCGGGACGGTGCGTTCCAGGGCGGCCAACAGCTTGGCCGGCTGGCGGAACATGTCCATCATGATGGCGCGCGTCCCGCGCAGGGTATCGCCGATGATGTCAAACGGAGCCTTGGTGAAGCCGCCCGGCAGGGGCGGCAGGCCCAGTTCGGCCATGATCTGGCCATCGGCCTGCCCGGAGGCGCCGGCGTATTCCAGGGCGGCCTCGGCGGCGGCGATGAAGGCCTTGAAGGACTGCACCACGGGCGGCAGGCCGGCCGGGATCATGAAGGCCGGGATCATGGGCAGTTCCATGGTGGCGAAGACGGTGGGCAGCATCGCCCAGCCGGACAGGGCCGCAAAGGCGCGCGGCATGTAGCCGCGCATGTAGAACCCCTCGGGGTCGGCGATGTACCAATCGTACTCGTCGGCGCGCATGTACTCGGCCTCGACGCACTGGAACGGCTGGGTCTCGGGGGTGCCGCGGCCCGGCCAGCGGTAGACCTTGTAATCCAGCAGATCGAAGACCTTGCCGGGGTTGAAGGCGCCGGAGAAGACCAGATAATCGGGCCGGAAATCGCGGTTGTACTTCAGCCAGGCCTGGGTGTACTTGGCGTAGTCGTACATCACCTCGCGGGCGGTGATGCCGCCGTAGATGGCGAAGAAGCTGCCCATGAACGGCAGCAGCGGCACCCGGTCGGGTTTCTTCAGGTCGATGATGTCTTTGACGCGGCGGGTGTGGCGGGTGTAGGTGGCCTGGGCCTCCGGCGTCGCCATCGGCCGGCCCTCCAGCTTCATCCAGGAGGCGAAGCGCGCTTCGCGCCGCGCCTGGGCCGATAACTCGCGCCAGTTGGCGGGTGGGGTAAACATGGCTAGGCTCCTATCCAGGACTTGGCCAGCGCGACCGCGGCCATGGCGTCCTTGCCGTAAGCGGTGGCGCCCGTGTACTCCCGGATCTGGTCGTCGATCTGGCCGCCGCCGATCATCACCTGGCCGGTGAAGCCGGCCGCGCGCAGCGCCGCAATGGTGTTCTTCATCGGGTCATAGGCGAGCGTCAGGAACCCGCTCAGGCCGACGACCTGGGGCTGGAAGTCTTTCACCGCCTCCACGAACGTGGCGACCGGCACGTCCACGCCCAGGTCGCGCACGTCGTAGCCGCTGATGTCCAGCATGAAGGTGACGATGTCCTTGCCGATGTCGTGGATATCGCCTTCCACCGTGCCGATGATGACCCGGCCGGCCTTCTTGGCCGCGGTCGTCTCGGTCAGCCGCGGTTTGACCAGGTCCGAGATCTGCTTGAGCATCTCGCCGGCCATGATCAACTCCGGCACAAAGCAGTCGCCGGATTCGAAGCGCCGGCCGACGACGGCCATCGCCTCCCGGCAGGCGTCGAGGATCTCCAGGGGCGGCGTGCCGCCCGCCAGTTGTTGTTTCGCCAGGGCCAGTGCGTCCTCTTCGCGCATGTCGGCGATGGCTTCCACCAATGCTTTGGTCATGGGGTATTCCTTTTCTGGGACACCTTGGCAAACAAGCGGCTCGGCCACGGGCGGCGCGGTCGGTTACAGGTCAGGGGCTGACCCGTCCCAAGCTCCGCGTCATCCGTGGCCGAGGCCTACTCCTGTTTCGCGAAAGGTGCGGCGCGGCGGGGCAGAGCCCCGCCCCGTCACTCAGTAAACGCCGTACTCCTTGGTGGTCTCCACCCAGACCTTCACCAGTTCCGGCTTGCAGCCTTCCATCTCGCCGATGCCGGTGGTCATGACGAAGCCGCCGCCCTGGCCGACTTCCTGGCAGAGCTTGATGGTCTCGGCCCGGACCTCCTCGGCGGTGCCCGCCTGCAGGAGCGAATTGCGCATGCCGCCGGCGATGGCCATGGTCTGGCCGACCACTTCCTTGACCTTGTAGATGTCGCTGAACTGGAACAGGCCGGCCGTCTTGCCCTTGGGGAGATCGGCCAGGTAGTGCAGGCGCTGGTCCCAGACGCCCTCGTAGAACACGAAGGGCATGATGCCCGCGTCCACCAGCGCCAGCTGCATGGCCTTGAGCGTCGGCCAGTAGAACTTCTCAAACTGCGGGATGGACATGAAGCCGTCCGAGCCGCGGTGCAGCGGGATGAAGGTGACCTTGATCCCGGTGGCATTGCACCAGCCGATGGCGTGCTCCAGCTCGAACTTGAGCACCTTCTCCATGGCGGCCAACAGCTTCTCGGGCCGGCGGTGAATGTCGAGCATGATGCCGCGCATGCCGCGCAGCGTGTCGGACATGAAGTCGAAGGGGGCCTCGACCAGCGCGCCCATGAAGGTGGGCGGCGCGAAGCCCAAGGCCGCCATGCGCTGCACCGAGCCGATCGCGCGCGCGTCCGCCACGGCCTGGGCCTCGGCGGCCTTGGCCAGGAACTGCAAGGACTTGACCACGGGCGGCGCCTGGAGCACGCCCAGGTTGTAAAGGTTGTAGTGGCCGAAGGCGGCCATGCCCAGCGGCGGCAGCATCGCCAAACCGCCCAGCTCCGGGAAGACGCGCGGCCAGTACTTGCGGATGGCCCAATCGCCCGTGTCGGCGATGAAGTCGTCGTAGTCCTCCGGCTTCATGTACTCGCCTTCCACGAACTGGAAGGACCCGTTGGCGGGCAGGCCGTGACCCGGGAAGCGCGTCATCCGGTCGCCGCCGATGGCCAGGCTGGAAGCCGGGTTGTTGTACACGCTCATGGCGCTGTCCGGCTGGAATTCCAGGGCCGCCTTCTCGAGCAATTCCTGTTCCTTGGCGGCGTTCTCGTGCAGCTCCTGGCGCGTGATGCCGCCCATTTCGGCCAGCATATAGCCGAAACCCAGCTGGATCGGGATGCGGTCCGGCTGCTTGAGCTGCAGGGCGTCTTGGAGGCGCTTGGAGCGCTCGGCGAGCAGCTGTTCGGCGGTCTT
>JAEURL010000444.1 GCA_016789165.1 Anaerolineales bacterium
GCCACGATATCGAGGCCGGCCTGCGCCAGGTGCGCGATCTCGAGAAGGGCACGCGCGAGGCCCTGCGCGCCCTCAACACCCAGACGGCCAGCTTCGCCACCCGGCACCTCATGGAAGACATCCGCAGCCACTTCCAGGAGCAGGCCGAGGTGCTCCACTATCTAGACGCCGTGCAGGCCGACGTGGTGGAGAACGCCGAGCTCTTCCACCGCGACCCGGACAAAGAGGCCGCGCCGGCCGGGCCCGGCCAGCCGGCGGAGGAGCCGCCCTTCACCCGCTACGAGGTCAACCTGCTGGTGGATAACCGCGGGTTGGCCGGCGCGCCGGTGGTGCTGGAGAGCAATCCCACCTACCACAACCTCACCGGCCGCATCGAGCACCGCTCGGTCTGGGGCGGCGTCTCCACCAACTTCACGCTGATCAAGCCGGGCGCCCTGCACCGCGCCAACGGCGGCTACCTGATCATCCCGGCCCGCGAGGTGCTGCTGAACGCCTTCGCCTGGGAGGGCCTCAAGCGCAGCCTCAAGGACCGCGCCGTGCGCATCGAGGAGCTGGGCACGCAGCTCAGCCTGCTCAGCACCGTCACCCTGGAGCCGGAGCCCGTGCCCCTGAACGTCAAAGTCGTGCTGATCGGCAGCCCGCTGCTCTATTACCTGCTGCTGGCCTACGACGAGGATTTCCAAAAGCTCTTCAAGGTCAAGGCCGATTTCACCACCGAGATGGAGCGGACGCCGGAGGCCGAACAGGCCTACGCCTTGTTCGTGGGCACCAGCGCCCGCCTGGCCGGCGACCGGCCCTTTGACCGCGGGGCGGTGGCGCGCGTGGTGGAATACGGGGCGCGCGCGGCCGGCGACCAGACCAGGCTGACCACACGCTTCGGCGAGATCGCCGACCTGGTGCACGAGGCCGCGCATCGCGCCGCGCAGGCCGGCCGGCCGAGCGTGGGCGCCGAGGACGTGCGCGCGGCCGAGGCGGCGCGGCGCTTCCGCGCCAGCCTGCTGGAAGAGTGCCAGCAGGCCGAGATCAGCCGCGGTACGCTGCTGATTCAGACCGCCGGCCGCGCGGTGGGGCGCGTGAACGGCCTGGCCGTGACGGACCTGGGCGATTACGCCTTCGGGCATCCGGCCCGCCTGACGGCCACCGTTGGCCCCGGCCAGCGCGGCGTGGTCAGCATCGAACGCGAGGTGGATCTGAGCGGGCCGATCCATGGCAAGGGCGTGCTGATCCTGGCCGGCTATCTGCTCCAGCAGTACGGGGCGGCTGCGCCGCTGAACCTCTCGGCCAGCCTGGTCTTCGAGCAATCGTACGGGCCGGTGGAGGGCGACAGCGCCTCGCTGGCCGAACTGCTGGCCCTGCTCTCGGCATTGGCCGGCGCGCCTCTGCGCCAGGACCTGGCCGTGACCGGCTCGGTGGATCAGTACGGCCAGGTGCAGCCGGTAGGCGGCCTCTCCGAAAAAGTGGAGGGCTTCTTCGAGGCCTGCCGGCGGCGCGGCCTGACCGGCACGCAAGGCGTGCTGATCCCGGCCGCCAACCGCGCCCACCTGATGCTGCAGGACGAGGTGGTGGCGGCGGCCGAAGCCGGCCAGTTCGGCGTGTGGGCGGTGGCCAGTGTGGACGAAGCGTTGGCGCTCATCAGCGGCCGGCCGGCCGGCGCGCGGGGCGCGCGCGGGCGCTTCCCGGCCGGCAGCCTGCACCGCGCCGCCGCGGATCGGCTGGCCGCCTTCGCGCGGGCGCTGGCCGGCCCGGCGCGCCAAGCCCGCCGCGCCGGCGGCTGAGCGTGTGACCATCCGGTAACACCCGGTGGCGGCACTGACACGCCGGCGTGACCACGGCGCGCCGGCGGATTGGTATGCTGGGGTGGACTGGAGCCCGCCATGGCCACCCTGCGCTTGCGTGCCGTAATGAGTTTAGCCCTGACCTTGCTGGCCGCCTGCCGCCCGATCGAGATCGGGCTGGAGCTGCCCGCCCCGCCGGCCGCCAGCACCGCGCCGGCTGAACCAACGCGGGAGCTGACCGTCGCCACGCGGCCGGCCGAGGCGTTCACGCCGAGCGCGGGCTGGGTCCGCTTTGTCGAACCGCGCTATGGTTTGCGGCTGCAATACCCCAGCCATTGGCAGATGACCGCGGACGCCCCGGTCAGCTTCTCGGGCACCGATGGCTTCTTCGAGCTGTATGCCACCAACTCGCAGGACAACACCCTGGCCAACGCCTGCCGCGACGTGCAGGCCGGCGGCGGCTTCGGCGCGGCGCCCGCCGTGGAGCTGATCTTCGCCGGCGGGCAGGAGGCCTGCCTGGTGCTGCCCTCCGCCGACCAGGACCCGGCCGCCCAGCGGCGGGCCGCCCTGGTGGTGCGCTTCCCCCAGGCGCGTGCGACCATTGTGCCCGGTGTGGCGTATACCTTCCTGATGCTCTCCGCCGATGACCAGCACGTCCGCACCTTGGCGGCCACGCTGGAGTTCCCGCCGCCGGCCGAGCCGGCCCTGGAATGGCGCGGCGCCGGGCCGTGGGGTGATGGCGACGCGGCGCGCTGCAAGGCCCTGCGCGCCCAGGCCGACGGCCTGGTGACCGCCGGCGACTGCGACGAGCTGCCGGCCGCGGTGGCCGGCCACCTGCCGCCGATCATCGAGCTGGCCGCGCGCCTGGGCAGCTTTCAGGTGGAGACGCCGGCCGAGCGCCTGGTGGTGCGCGGCGCCGGCGTGCTGGACGGGCCGGCCTGGCAGCGGGCGGCCCTGAACTGGGCGCGCTGGACCTACGCCGAGCTGGCCTCCGGCCGCGCCTGCGCGGCCTGCCGGACCGCCCTGGCCTGGAACCTGGGCGCGGCCGAGGCCGGGGTGTGCCGGCAGCTCACGGTCCTGAACTACGCCTTCGCCTACGCCGAGACCCGGTCCTGCGCCGGCGGCGCCGCGCTTACCCACGCGGAGGGCTGGCTGACGCCGGAGGAATGGGAACGCCTGGATGAATGGCTGGTAACGCGCGCCCCCGTGGACGACGGCGGCAACTACCTGGCCGCCGAGGGCGGGACGCCGTTCAGCGCGGACGAGCTAGGGATGCTGGTGGATTTCGCGCAGATGGTGTTTAGCCGGATGGCCGCCGAGAACTAAGAGGTATTCATGCGTCAAAAACTGGCCCTGCTCCTCGCTCTCAGCCTCGCCGCGGCCGCCTGCCAGCCGATCGAGGTCCGGCTGGAGCCGCCCAGCGGCAGCGCGCCGCCGGCCGAGCCGGCGACCAGCGTCCCCCTGATCCCGGACACCGGCGCTACGGCAACTCCGGCGGCGACCGCGCCTCAGCCCATCCCTACCTTGGCGCCGGCCTCCCCGTTCCCGGACGTGTCCGGCGACGCGGCCGGCCTCCCCGGCCTGCGCCTGCCGGCGCCCGTGTACTTCCTCCTGCCGGGGAGCGGCCAGGTCTGGCGCCTGGAGCCGGACGCCGCGCGCCTGATCCCCATCACGCGCGAGGCCGCCCCGGTGACGGCTTTCGATATCTCGCCCACGGATGGGGCGCTGGCCTACGTCAGCGGCAACGCCCTGATCCAGACCGACGCGCTGGGCAACCATCGGGTGGTGCTGGCGCAGGGCCCAGACACCTTCGGCGACGAGCAGCTCAACCGCGAAGTGACCAACCCGCGCTGGTCGCCAGACGGGCAGTGGATCGCCTTCGGGCTCAACGGCGTTAACGTGGTGGCGGCCGCCGGCGCGGCGAGCGCGGGCACGCCGCGTCTGGTGCTCCAGAACTCGCCGGCGGTCTGGCTGACCGCGGACACGGCGGCTACCGAGGCCCCGGCCGAGCCGGCGCGCTTCTACCGCCCGGCCGCCTGGGCCCCGGACGGGGAGCGGCTGCTGGTGGAGTTCAATTACTTCCCCCACGGCGGCGGCTGGCTGGTGCTGGACCGGGCCGGCCAGGTGCTGGCCACGCTCCAGCCGCCCGAGGGCTACCCGTGCTGTGAGCCGGCCTGGAGCCAGGACGGGCGCTTCGTCTTCTTCGCCAACGAACAGCCCGGCCTGATCGCCCCCGGCCTGTGGCGCGCCGACGCCGCCACCGGCGAGGTGGCCAGCCTGATCCCGGGCCTCACCCAGACCGGCATGACCTTTGTGCGCGCGCCGCGCGAGCTGGCCGATGGCCGGCTGCACTTCCTGCTGGGCACCTCCACCGCCTTCCCGGAAGACCGGCCGCAGCTGGTGCCCTTCAGCGCGGCCGGCTTCGCCGACAGCCTGGTGGACTTCCGGGCCACGCGCGGCGAGAGCTTCAAGGTGAGCGAGGTCGTGTGGGACCCGGCCGGCCGCGGCCTGCTCCTGGTGCAGGCCAGCGCCAGCGCGCCGTGGGAGGAGGGCGGCGCCCTGATCTGGCTCAGCGCTGACAGCGCCGGCGGGCCCCCGGTGGCGCTCGGGCAAAGCGGCCGCCAGCCGCGCTGGGGCCGGCCATGAACGCCCGCCTGACGGCCGCCCTCGGGCTGTTTCTACTGCTGACGGCCTGCCAAACCACATCCACGCCGGGCGGGTCGGCCACGCCGCCGGACACCCCGGACCGCACCGCTACGGCCCTGTACGAGCACGTGATCGCCTCAGCCACGGCCCTGCGGCTGACAGCCCTGGCGCCCAGCGCCACGCCCGGCCCCTCGGAAACGGGCCTCCCCTCCGCCACGCCG
>JAEURL010000458.1 GCA_016789165.1 Anaerolineales bacterium
TCGATTCGACCTTCACTACGCCGTATCTGCTGCAGCCGCTGACCCTGGGCGCGGACTTCGTCGTCCACTCGGTCACCAAGTATCTGGGCGGCCACGGCGACGTGCTGGGCGGCGTGGTGGCCGCGGCGGCGGCGGAAGACGCGGCGGCCCTGCGCGCCACGCGCAAAGTGCTGGGCGCCACCCTCTCACCCTTCGACGCCTATCTCACCCTGCGCGGCCTGCGCACCCTGGCCGTGCGCGTGCGCGAGCAGAACGCCACCGCCCAGAAGCTGGCCGAGTGGCTGGCCCAGGACCCGCGCGTGACGCGCGTCTACTATGCCGGCCTGCCGGCGGACCCGGACCACGCGCTGGCGCGGCGCCTCTTCCGGCCGGGCTGCGCCGGCGGCGTGCTGGCCCTTGATCTGAAGGAGGCCAGCCGCGCCGGGGTCTTCCGTTTCCTGGAGCGCCTGCGGCTGGTGGTCTCGGCGACCACCCTGGGCGATATCACCACCCTGGCCCTCTACCCGGCCATCGCCTCGCACCGGGCGCTGACGCCCGACCAGCGGGCGGCGCTGGGCATCGGCGAGGGCTGTGTGCGCCTCTCGGCCGGCCTGGAAGACCCAGCCGACTTGATCGCCGATCTCCACCAGGCGCTGGGCTGAGCGCCGCCGCCTCGGCTGGCCGCCCATGCCGCGCCGTTTCTATCTGCTCGTCACGGCCGCCACGCTGGCCGGCGCCGGTCTGCGGCTCTGGCAGCTGACCGCGGTCCCGCCCGGCCTGCACTATGACTTGGCTGCCACAGCCCTGCTGGGCGCCGATGTGGCCTTCCACGGCTACCGGCCGATCTTCATCACCGCCTATACCGGCCACGAGGTCCTGTTCTATTACTGGCTGGCGGCCTGGTTCAACCTGATCGGCTCGTCGGTGTTTGCGCTGCGGCTGGCGGCGGCGCTGCTGGGCGTGCTCACCCTGCCGGCCGCCTTCTTCGCCGTGCGCGAGATCCTGCATGACGAGCCGGAGTCCTGGCAGCTGGCCGCCTACGCCGCGGTCCTGCTGGCCGACGCCTTCTTCCACGTCACTTTTTCGCGCTTCGGGTTCCGGGTCATCACCCAGCCGCTGATCCAGGCGCTGGCGCTCGGCTGCCTCTTCCGCGGCCTGCGCCTCATCGGGCGGGATCAGCCGGCCGGAGCCGCCGGCGGCCGGCCGATCTTCGGCCTCCGCCGCACGCCTTTCACGCGCGGCCTGGTCAGCCTGGCCCTGGCCGGCGCCTTCACGGGCCTGGCCGCCTACACGTACCTCTCGGCGCGCTTCTTCCCCTTCCCGCTGGCCGTCTTCTGGCTGGCGCTGCTGATCGGGCTGGGGCGGCAGCGGCCGGCGCGCCTCGGCCGGTGGGCGGCGGGGTTGGGGGCCTTCGGCCTCTTTGCCCTGCTGACCTTCGCCCCGCTCGGCCTGTACTTCCTGCAGCACCCGGAGGATTTTTTCAACCGCGCCGCGCAGGTCTTGCCGCGGCCGGGCGAGGCCGCGCTGCTGTGGGACGGCCTGCGCGCCGCGGCCGGGATGCTCGTCTGGCGGGGCGAGGCGTACGACCGCTACAACCTGCCCGGCCTGCCGCTGTTCGGCTTCCCGCTGGGGCTGTTCCTGGTGCTGGGCTGGCTGATCACCCTGCGGCGCGCCGTCGCCGGCCGGGCGGCGCCGCTCGCGCGTGCGGCGGAGTGGCTGCTGCTGGCCTGGCTCCCGTTTATGCTCCTGCCGACGGCGCTGGCCGTGCGCGAGGTCTTCCCCTCCACCATCCGCGCCCTGGGGGTCGCGCCGCTGATAGCGGTCTTTCCGGCGCGCGGCCTGCTGGCCGCCTACCGCTGGCTGCAGCGCCGCTCGCCGGGCCCGCTGTTGCCCACCGCGTATCCCGTGACCGTGCTCGGGCTGGCCCTGCTCGTGGCCGGGGCCGGCGTCACCTATCGCGATTACTTCCTCACCTGGGCCAACCTGCGCACGCAGCGCCTCAACAACGACGCCGACCTGACCGGCATCGCCGCCTATCTCAACGGGCAGGACCTGACGAACGTCACCCCGTACGTCACGGCCATCCATTTCCGGCATCCCACCCTGGCCTACCTGGCGCGCGATTTCGAGGCCGTGCGCTGGCTGACCGGCGGGCGCTCGCTGGTGGTGCCGGCCGCCGGGGAGGCGCTCTATCTCACGGCGGCCTCGGCGCCGCTGCCCGCCGAGTGGACGGCCGGCTGGGAGGCCTTTCGTGTTTTCCAGCAGCTCGGCCCGGATAACGTGCCCGAGTTTCAGGCCTACCGCTTCGCGGCCGGCCAGACGCCGCCCCTGCCGGAATTCACGCCGCTGGCCGAGAATTTCGGCAACGCCCTCTTCCTGACCGGTGCGCGGCTGGCCGCCGACGAGCGCACCCTGACGGCGGATCTGCGCTGGCGCGTGGAGAACCCGGTGGAGACCCGGGATGTCCTGCCGTACGTCCGGCTGTATGACGCCGCCGGCCGCGCCTGGGCGCAGAGCGTCGATTTCACGTATCCGTCTGAGCAGTGGGCGGCCGGCGATGAGCTGCTCACGCGGCTGCTCATCCCGCTGCCGGCCGGCCTGCCGGCGGGCGACTACACCGTGAAGGCCGGCTTGTTCTCGGCCGGCACGGGCGCCAGCCTGCCGCACCTGGACGCGCGCGGCGGCTTCGGCGGCGAACGGGCCGTGGCCGGGGCGCTGTCCCTGGCCGGCGGCCCGCCGGCCAGCGCGGCCGATCTGCGGGCCGCCAACGCCATCACCCCGCCGCAGACTTCGGCCGACCTGGCCGCCGGCGTGACCCTGCTGGGTTATCATCTTTCGACCGCGGAGCTGCGCCCCAACGAACGCTTCGAGCTGGACCTGTATTGGCAGGCCGCCCAGCCGGCGTCGGCCGCTTTCGAGGTCTGGCTGGGCGATCACCAGCTGGCGGCCGAGCGCGCCGCCGTGCGCGATGTGCTGATCACGCGCCTGAGCCTGCGCGTGCCGCTCGATCAGCCGGCCGGCGCCGCCGAACTGCGCGTGAGCGGGCCGGGCGGCTCGGCCGTGCTCGGTGCTGTGGAGGTGGCGGCCGTGCCGCGCCTGTTCACGGCGCCGGTGGTGGGCCAGCCCGCCGCCGCCGATTTCGCGGCGGGGCTGATCCGGCTGGCCGGCTACACGCTGGAGGCGGACGGCGAGACCCGCCTGCGGCTGGTGTGGCAAGCCGGCCCGCGCCTCATCGCGGACGACTACACGGTCTTCGTCCACCTCCACACCGCGGCCGGCCAGATCGCGGCCCAGGCCGACGGCCAGCCGCAAGGCGGCGCCGCGCCCACCTCGCTCTGGGCGCCCGGTGAGTACGTGAGCGATGATTACGCCTTCCGCCTGCCCCCCGGCAACTATTCCATCTGGGTGGGGTTATATGAGGCAGAGACCGGCCGCCGGCTGCCTGTATCAGGCGCGGGCGCGGCCGTCGATCAGATCCGCCTGGGCGAGTTCCAGATTCCTTAATCGGCCGGCCCCTTGTGGCCGGGTATGTCCGTCGGCTACAATGCTCACGATGTTCCCCAAGCCCGCCCTGCCGCCGCTCCGGCCGCCCATCGTCCGGCTGCCCAGCCTCGCCGCCAACCCTTACTTGGCGGAGGCCCGCCGCCGCTTTGAGCGGCTGGCCGCGCAGGACCTGACCGGCCGCTGGGCTGAAGCCCGGCGCTGGCGGCTGGCGGAGGCGTGGCGCGCCGCCCAGGCCAACCTGCCTGAGTTTGAGCGCGAACTGCGCGCCAAGGCCGCCTCGTTGGGGGCCGGCCTCCCGGCGGCCCCGCCGGCCCTGGAGGCGCTGCGGGCGGCCGTGCTCACCCACTACTGCGCCAACATCCTGCATTACCAGGCGGCGCTGGGCAAGCGGCCGGGCATCCCCTCCCGGCCGGTGCCGGTGGAATGGGTCCAGATGGCGGCCGCGGCCGCCATCGTCGCCGTCATCCAGACCGCCTTGATGGTCTGGGTGCTGCACCGGCCGGCCCGCCGGTCGGCGCCGGCCCGCCGCCGTCCCGCTCCGGTCGCGCTGGCGCTGTGCCCGCGCGTGTTTACTGCGCCGCGCGCTGTCTGCCTGCCCCTGCGCTTATAGCGCCCCTCTGTTTCCCCGCCCGGGAATTCCTGCCCTTCGCCGCGCCCGACCAGGCCGGCGGAATTGACCGTTAGCGCGGCCCTGGCCGCACTGGCACGGGCGGGCGGCCCCAGCGGCCGCCGGCCCGTCCGCAAAAGGATTTCCCATGACTGCCTCTCAAACACTCCCCTTGAGCAAGGCCGGCAAGCCGCTCTGGGTGAAAGTGGTTGCCAAGTACCAGACCCCCGATACGCGCGCCGCCCTCTGGCAGGTGGCTACCTCGATCGTGCCGTTTTTTCTCATGCAGTTTGTGATGGCCTGGAGCCTGCAGGTCTCCTACTGGCTGACGCTCGCCCTGGGCGTGGTGACGGCCGGCTTCATGATGCGCACCTTCATCGTGCTGCACGACTGCGGCCACGGCTCCTTTCTGAAGAACCAGAAGTGGAATGACGCCCTGGGCATCCTCGCCGGCGTGCTCACGTACACGCCCTATTTCCACTGGCGGCACAGCCACGCCATCCACCACGCCACCTCCGGCGACCTGGACCGGCGCGGCATCGGCGACGTGGACACCCTGACGGTGCGCGAGTACAACGCCTTGCCCTGGCACCGCCGGCTGTGGTACCGCATCTACCGCCACCCAATCGTGATGTTCCTGATCGGCGCGCCGCTGCTCTTCCTGGTGCTCCACCGCTTCGATTACAGCGATTTTCCGGCGCGCGAGCGGCACAGCGTCCATTGGACCACGCTGGCCATCGCCGGCTTGACGGCGCTGATGATGGCCCTGGTGGGCTGGCGCGAGTATCTGCTGATCCACCTGCCAGTCATCTGGATCGGCACCGTGACCGGGGTGTGGATGTTCTATGTCCAGCACCAGTTTGAAGAGACGTACTGGAAGCCGCACCCGGAGTGGGACTACTACACGGCCTCGCTCAAGGGCAGCTCCTACTACCGGCTGCCCAAGCTCCTGCAGTGGTTCACGGGCAACATCGGCTTCCATCACATCCACCACCTCAGCCCCAAGATCCCCAACTACCGGCTGGAGCAGTGCTTCCGCGAGAACCCGGTCTTCCACGACGTGAGCACGCTCACCCTGCGCTCCAGTTTCAAGACGCTGGGCTGGCGGCTGTGGGATGAGGAACAGCAGCGGCTGGTGGGCTTCGCGCGCGCGGCCGAAGTGAGCCGGCTGGCCAAGAAGCAGGAGCAGGCCCAGCACGTCCAGGCCCAGGCCTGAGCGTCCCAGTAAACAAAAAGCCGCCGGGCCAATGCCGGCGGCTTTTTTTGTTGCGGGTTGGCGCGCGCTAATCCACGCGCCGCGCGCGGGCCAGGCTCTTGAGCTCGGCGTAGCCGGCCTCGCCCAGCGCCAGGATCAACTCGGCGTCGAACAGCTCGTAGAGCGGGACCGCCTGGCCGGGCGCCGGCCGGTTGCAGCTGCCGCCCTCCAGATACATCTCGCTCTCTTCGCTCAGCACGATGCGCTTCTCGATGTAGACCAGCGGGTGGAGGGCGCAGTAGAAGGGCTTGAAACGCCAGGGGTGCAGGCCCTCGGCCAGGCCGGTCGCCTGCAGCGCGCACAGCCGGTCCGGGCGCAGGAAGACGCAGCTTTCGCCCACCGGGTGCGTGGCGTCGGGCAGGACGGCGGTGCCCGTCACCAGCCCGCCGGCCGGGTGGTCGTCGTCCGGTTCGGCCGTGCCGTCGAACCACAGGGCCGGGTCCCGGCGCGCCTCGGGCAGGTGCGGCTGGATCAGGTGCTGGTGGGCCAGCACATCGGCGGCGTGTTCCACGCTCACGTACACGCCGCCAGTGCAGCAGTAGGATTGGCATTCCGCCAGCGAGCAGCGCCGGACCGGGCGCGCCGCGAGCAGGTCCGCATCCACGCGGACGCCGTTGACGATCAGATCGGGTTCGGTTGCGGGCAGCATCAGGGCCTCCGAGTCTGGAGTTTAACCAGGCCGGCGGCCGGCGCAATGGTCAAACCCTCCAAAAGATGCGCCGGGAAACGCTATAATCGCCGCATGCTGTACGGTGTGATCTTCGACCTGGGCTCGACCCTGATCTATTCCGAGAGTGACCATCAGTGGGGCCGGCTCCTGCCGCGCATGCAGCGCGACCTGCTGAGCCACCTGCAGGCCAACGGCTATGCCCTCGAGCCGCAGGCCTTCCTCAACCGCCTGTCGGCTAACTACGCCGAGTTCGATCAGCAGCGCCAGACGGAC
>JAEURL010000465.1 GCA_016789165.1 Anaerolineales bacterium
TGCCTCGCCAAAACTGTTGGGGTCAAAGGCCGGCGGCACAACCATGGGGAAGCCCACCGTCAGCCGCTGGGCGGCGCTGTCTGGATTGCGCAGCAGAAAGTCGGCCGTCACCAGCGCGCCCGGGCGTTCCGTCTCAAATTCATTCTCAGCCGAGGTGAAGACCAGGCTCTCGGCCATCTCCAGCACCACGGTCTCGCTGACCATCTGCACGCTGGTGGCGGCGGCCGGCCCCAGGCTGTGGCCGTTCTCACCGACCTGGGGGATGGGGGCCACATCGGCGCGCGCCCGGCCGGCGGCCAGGCCCAGCCCGGCCGCGGCCAAGGCCAAGCCCAACAGGAGCGGCCGGCCCAGGCGGACCCCGCGGCGTTCAGCCATGTGAGCCTCCAATCACGCCGGCCGGCGCGCGGGCGGGGCGCAGGGCCAGCCAGAACAGCAGGCCCGCCAGCGCGGCCAGTGCGCCCAGCAAGGGCGGCGAATTGAGCCAGTAGCCGAAGCCGGCCAGGAGTGGCAGCCCGCCCAGGGCGATGGCGAACCCAAGGGCCAGGCCGGCGGCGGTGGCTGGATAGCGCGGCATCCCGCGCGCCATGGCGGCCAGCGCGGCCGGCGTGGCGGATTGCAGCAGGGCGACACCCAGGCTCAGGCCGAGCAGGCTGGTGGGAAACAGCGTCAGCAGGGCCGCTGCGCCCAGCAGGGCGCCCAAGGTCCAGCGCCGCCAGCCCAGCCGGTCGGCCAGAAAGCCGCCCAGGATCTTGCCGCCGGCCGCGGCCAGCGCCAGCAGCAGGGCGGTCTCCACGCGGCCTTGCAGCAGGAATTGCAGGGTGCTCCACACGGCCGAGCGCAGGGCGATCGCCACCAGCAGGCCCAGCATGATCCAGTCGTGGCGCTCGAACAGCGGCTCGGCGGCGGGCGGCTCAGCGGCCGGGGCCGGCGGCGTTTCCAGCACGGCGATCAGGGCGCCGCAGATCAGCAGGCCGGCCAGAAACGGCCCGGTCAGGCCAGGCCGCGTAATGGCCAATGCGCCGCCGAGCGCCAGGCCCACCACCCCCGGGGCCGCGAACAGGCCGGGGCCGGCCGCGCGGCCGGCGGTGGCCCGCAGGGCCAGCGCTCCCCCGCCCACGTGAAAGAGGGCCGAGGCCAGGCCGGCCAGGCCGGCGGCCAGAGTAGGTTGGGCCGCGCCCACCAGCAGCGCCACGCCCATCAGCGGCAGGCCAAGCAGCGCCGCCAGGCGCGGCCGGCCCAGCCGGTCCGTGGCCCAGCCGACCAGGGGTTGGGCGCCGAAGGCCAGCAGGTTGTAGAGCAGCACCAGCAGGCCGACATCGCGCAGGCCGAGGGTGTGGGGCAGCGCGCCGAGCAGAAAGCCGGCGGCGCCGTCGCTGACGCCGTGGGCCAGGCCGAGGACGGTGGGGAGGGTGAGACGGCGCAGGGCAGGCATGGCGATGGGCTGTGGTTGGATGAGCGGCACCGGCCGATAGCGGACAGCTCTGGGCTTGATTGGGCGATTTTAGCATGAGGTTGTGCGTAACTTACCGGGCCCGGCCGGCAACCGTTATAATTGTCACAACTTCGTGCCTCCGCTGATTGCCATGCCTGTTCCATCTGCCCAACCGCCGGCCCGCGTCCAACTCTTCGTCACCTGCATCATCGACTCGCTATTTCCGCACGTGGGCGAGGCCGTGGTGACGGTGCTGGAGCGGCTGGGCGTGGAAGTCCATTTTCTGGAAGACCAGACCTGCTGCGGCCAGCCGGCCTACAATGGCGGCTTCCGGGCCGAGTCCAAACAGGTGGCGCTCAAATTCCTGGACCTCTTCGAGCCCACGGCCCCGGACCCGATCGTGGTGCCCTCCGGCTCATGCGCGGCCATGGTCACCCACTCGTACGCCGACCTGTTCCGCGATGATCCCGTCAACCTGGCGCGGGCGCAGGCGGTGGCCGCGCGCACGTACGAGTTGGCGCAGTTCCTGGTGGACGTGCTCGGCGTCACGGAGCTGGGGGCGCGCTATCCCGGCCGGCTGACCTATCATGCCTCGTGCCACCTGCTGCGTTACCAGCACGTCAAGGATCAGCCGCGGGCGCTGCTGGCCCAGGTGGCCGAGGCCGAGATAGTCCCGCTCACCGGCGCGGAAGAGTGCTGCGGCTTCGGCGGCCTGTTCGCCGTCAAGCACGGCGACCTCTCCGGCGCGATCCTGGACAAGAAGATCGAGAACCTCACGGCCACCGGCGCGGCCACGCTGGTGGGGTGTGACATGAGCTGCCTGCTGCACATCCAGGGCGGCCTGCACCGGGACGGCCGGCCCGTTCAGTGCCGGCACCTGGCCGAGATCCTGGCAGCCCGCTGACGGCCGCTTTCCCCCTATTGAAAGGTTGTCTATGTCGATTGCCACTCCGCCGCGCGGCACCCTGCCGCGCGCAGCCACCTGGAATGCCGAGAGCGTCTTCGCCGATGAGGCCGCGCTGGAGGCCGAGATCGCGGCCATCCAGGCCGCTCTGCCAGCCCTGCGCGCCCGCCAGGGGGCGCTGAGCGCCGGCCCCCTCGTCCCCGGAACCGAAGGTGAACGGGGGGCCGCGCTGGCCGAAACGCTGGAGGCGGTCTTCGCCCTGCGCGCGCGGGGCGACCGGGTGGTGGCCTACAGCGCCGTGGCCTATTACGTGGATACCGGCGACCCGGCCGGCGGCGCGCGCTGGAGCCGCGCCCAGGGCCTGGCCAGCCAGGTGCTGGCCGCCACCAGTTTCCTGCGGCCGGAGCTGCTGGCGCTGGGCGCGCCCACGCTGGAGGCCTGGGCCGCGGCCGAGCCGCGCCTGGCCGCGTATGCCCATTTCTTCGCGGACCTGTTCCGCAAGCAGGCGCACGTCCGCTCGGCCGAGGTGGAAGAAATGCTGGGCCTGCTGGCCGAGCCGTTCGCCAGCACCACCGCCACCGAGAGCCTGCTCACCGACGCCGATTTTGTCTTTCCGGCCGGCCGCGCCGCCGATGGCGCCCCGGTGGACGTGAACCAGAGCTCCATCCATGCGATCCTGGCCGGCCCGGACCGGGAGGCCCGCCGCACGGCCTGGGAGAACTACGCCGACGTCTACCTGGACCACCGCCACAGCCTGACCAACAACCTGGCGACTTCCATCAAGCAGAACGTCTTCTTGATGCGGGCCCGCCGCCAGGCGTCCACCCTGGCGCTCTCCCTGTCCGAGAACAATATCCCGCCGGCTGTCTTCCACAATCTCATTGAAACCTTCCGGCGCAACTTGCCCACCTGGCACCGCTACTGGCGCGTGCGCCGGCGCGCGCTGGGCGTGGCGACCCTGCACCCCTACGATGTCTGGGCGCCGCTCACCGCCCAGCCGCCGGTCATCTCCTATCCCCAGGCCGTGGAGCACATCTGCGCCGGCCTGGCCCCGCTCGGCGCCGAGTACGTGAACGTCATGCGCCGCGGCTGTCTGGAGGAGCGCTGGGTGGATTACCGCCCGAACCAGGGCAAGTTCAATGGGGCCTTCTCGTGGGGCGCGCCGGGCACGCATCCCTTCATCGTCATGGCGTACACCGACGACATCTTTGGCCTGAGCACGCTGGCCCACGAGCTCGGCCACTCCATGCATTCCTACCTGAGCTGGCAGACCCAGCCTAAGGTCTACGCCGATTACTCGCTCTTCGCGGCCGAGGTGGCCTCCAACTTCCACCAGGCCATGACGCGCGCCCACCTGCTGCAGGCCGTGACCGACCGGAACTTCCAGATCAACGTGCTGGAAGAGGCGCTCTCCAACTTCCACCGCTACTTCTTTATCATGCCCACGCTGGCGCGCTTTGAGCTGGAGCTGCACGAACGGGTGGAGCGCGGCGAAGGCCTCAACGCCCCGGCCCTGCTTGACCTGATGGCGGACCTCTTCGCGGAGGCGTACGGGGGCGAGGTGCACGTGGACCGGGAGCGGGTGGGCATCACCTGGGCCCAGTTCAGCCACCTTTATTCCGACTACTACGTTTATCAGTATGCGACCGGCATCTCGGCCGCCACGGCTTTCAGCCAGCGCATCCTGAGCGGCGTGCCCCAGGCCGCCGCCGACTACCTGGGCTTCCTGCGCACCGGCAGCGCGGCT
>JAEURL010000590.1 GCA_016789165.1 Anaerolineales bacterium
CTGGTCCCACGGCAGCAGATAGCCGGAGAAGGAGAGCACCAGGGTGACCAGCAGCAGGATCACGCCGGTCAGCCAGGTGAACTGGCGCGGCTTCTTGTAGGAGCCGGTGATGAAGGTCCTGACCATGTGCAGGACCACGACGATCACCATCATCTCCGCGCCCAGCTTGTGCAGATCGCGCATCAGGCGGCCGAACGGCACATTGCTCAGGATGTTGAGCATGTTCTCGTAGGCCACCAGCGGCGAGGGCGTGTAGAAGATCATCAGGAACAAGCCCGTGAGGATCTCGAACACGAAGAAATAGGTGGACAGCCAGCCCAGCCGGAAGGAAGGATACACGCCGGCCGTCAGGTTGTGGTAGTACGTCGGCCGCATGTGGAACCAGAAGCCGTCCGCGTGCGGCCGCACGCGCGGGTTCGGCTTGGGCGCCGGGTCGCCGCGCAGCATCGAGCGGATGTCTTCCACGTCCAGGCCGGCCGTGACACGCTCGACGACTTCGTTGGTCTTGAACAGCAGCGCCGGGCCGAGGCCCTTCGCTTTAACGTCGTCCAGGAACGGGCTATGGAACTTCCAGACAGCCATGACTCCTCCTCAGATCACCACCGCTGTCTAGGCGTTGGCTTCTTTCGGGACGGGGTTGCTGGCGCCGTTCAGCCGCCGGCCGGTATCCACCCGGAGCTTGGCCGCGCCTTCGATATTGATGGCCCGCCCTTCGCCGTTCACCATCTCCGTGGCATCGATCACGTTGCCGCTGGCGTCGACGGACTCCATGTAGAAAACGTCCAGGTTGCGGTTGGCGGGGCCGGCCACCGCCGTGCCGCTGGCCAGGTACTTCGAGCCGTGGCACGGGCACTCAAACCGGCTGTTGGTCGGCACCCAGGCGTATAGACACCCCAGATGGACGCAGATCATGTACAGGGCGCGGGCGCCGCGGGCCGGGCGCCACTCGGCCGGCTGGCGCGGGTCGTTGGCGATGCCGTCGGCGATGTTCACCATCCAGAACCGGCCGCCCGAGAAGGGCTTGGGCGAGCTGTCCGGCTGGGGCAGTTCGCTGATGTCCAGCTCAAAGATGCCGCCGAAGGTGCCGGCCTGGAAGCGCGGATAGGCAAACCACAGCAGGGCCGCCCCCGCCTGGCCCGCGAACAGCGCCATCGAGGCGGCCCAGATGTAATATAGAAACTCGCGCCGGTTCATCGGCAAAACAGCCGGCTTGGCGGTAGCCTCGGCAGCCATATCGATTGATGCCTCCTACCCTTTAGGTGGTCAAATCACTGAAATTAGGGCGCTATCGGCGGGATTCTATCATAGGGCGAGGGGCGCTCTCCTATACAAAATCCACATAGCCATCATATAAGGCGCGTTGCGGTTCCCGTCCGGTGAGCGCGCACAATTTATCACAATCACCCCCCTCAGTCAATCAACCGGCCCGCGCCGGCTGATCTTGGAAGCTGAACCAACCTGGCGGATAATGGGCCCGTGATGCCGCCCGCCCCCCCGCCGCCGCTCCTGGTGGAGACGCCGGCCGCGCTCGCCCGCCTGGCCGACCAACTGGCCGCCGAGCCGGCCCTGGCCGTCGACACCGAGGCTAACAGCCTGTTCGTCTACCGCGAACGCGTCTGCCTGATCCAGATCTCCACCCGCCAGCAGGACTTGGTCATTGACCCGCTCAGCCTGCCCGATCTGGAGCCGCTGCGCCCGCTCTTCGCCAACCCCCGCCAGCAGAAGGTCTTCCACGCCGCCGAGTACGACCTGATCGGCCTGCGCCGCGACTTCGGTTTTGAGTTCGCCAACCTGTTCGACACGATGGTGGCCGCCCGCACCCTGGGCTGGCCGCAGGCCGGCCTGGCGCCGCTCCTGGAGACGCACTTCGGCGTCAAGATGAACAAGAAGCACCAGCGCGCCAACTGGGGCAAGCGCCCGCTCACCCCGGACCTGCTGGATTACGCTCGGCTGGACACCCACTACCTGTTCGACCTGCAGGCCATCCTGGAGCGCGAGCTGGCGGCGGCCGGCCGGCTGGAGGAGGCCCAGGAGGAGTTCGCGCGCCTGACGCGCCTGCGGCCGGCCGCCAACGGCCACGGCCCCGAGCCGGAGGCCTTCTGGCGGGTGAGCGGCGCGCGCGACCTGACGCCCCAGCAGGCCAGCCTCCTGCGCGAGCTGCACGCCTACCGCGAGGCCCAGGCCCAGCGCCACGACGTGCCGCCCTTCAAGGTGATGGGCGACGCCACCCTGATCGAGCTGGCGCTCCACGCGCCGCAAACCCCGGCTGAGCTGCTGCCCATCCCCGGCATGACCGAGGGCCAGATCCGGCGCCACGGCGCGGCGGTGCTGGCCGCCATCGGCCGCGGGCAGGCCGCGCCGCCCCTCCGGCCGCCGCGGGCGCCCCAGGAGCCGGATGCCATCCGCGACCGCTACGACCGGCTGCGTACCTGGCGCAAACGCAAAGCCCAGGAGCGCGGCGTCGAATCCGACGTGATCCTGCCGCGCGAGGCGCTGTGGGAGCTGGCGCGCCGCGCGCCGCGCACGCCGGAGGAGCTTGAGACGCTCGAACACCTCGGCCCCTGGCGGCGCGGCCAGTACGGGGCGGAGCTGCTGCGGCTGGTGCGCGGCGCCTGACCCCGGCCGCGCGCCGGCCGGCCCAATCCAATTTAGCGAAGCGAGGCCAGCATGGAGATTGCCTTTCACGGCGCGGCGCAGACGGTCACCGGCTCCCAACACCTGCTGACCATCAACGGCCGGCGGATCCTGCTGGATTGCGGCCTGTACCAGGGCGCCCGCGCCGAAGCCCTGCGCCGCAACCGGGACTTCGCCTTTGACCCGCGCCGCCTGGACGCCGTGCTGCTCTCGCACGCCCACATCGACCACTCCGGCAACCTGCCCAACCTGGTCCAGGACGGCTTCCGCGGGCCGATCTACGCCACCCCGGCCACGCGCGATCTGTGCGAGTACATGCTGCGCGACTCGGCGCGCATCCAGGAATCAGACGTGGCCTTCTACAACAAGAAGGCCGCCCAGCGCGGCGAGCCGGCCAACGCCGAGGCGCTGTACACGGAAGCAGACGCGGCGGCCGCCCTGGCGCTCTTCCAGACCCGGCCGCTGGACCGGCCGTTCGAGGTGGCGCCGGGCGTGACGGCCGTCTTCCGCGAGGCCGGCCACATCCTGGGCTCGGCCATGGTGGTGCTGGATATCGAGGAGGCCGGCCGGCGCTTCCGCTTCGCGTTCTCGGGCGATATCGGCCGGATGGGCCTGCCGATCCTGCGCGACCCGGTCTTCCTGAGCGACGTCGACCACGTCATCATGGAGTCAACCTACGGCACCAAGACCCACCGCCCGCCGGCCGAGGCCGCGGCCGAGCTGCGGACCCTGGTCCAGGCCACGGTGGCGCGCGGCGGCAAGATCATCGTGCCGGCCTTCGCCGTCGGCCGTTCGCAGGAGATCGTCTACGAGCTGCACAAGATGATCCGCGAGCGCCTGATCCCGCCCATCCCGGTCTTCGTGGACAGCCCGCTGGCCGTGAACGCCTCGCAGGTCTTCAAGGAGCACGCCGAGCTCTTCGACGAGGAGACGCAGGCCCTGCTGCGGCACAACGGCGACGCCTTCGGCTTCAGCTCGCTGACCTACACCCGTTCGGTGGAGGAGAGCAAGGCCATCAACGACCAGCACGGCCCGCTGGTGATCATCAGCGCCTCCGGCATGTGCGAGACCGGGCGCATCCTGCACCACCTGCGCAACAACATCGGCGATCCGCGCAACACGGTTCTGATCGTCTCCTGGCAGGCGCCGCACACGCTGGGCCGGCGGCTGGCCGACCGCGAGCCGGAGGTGAAGATCTTCGGCGAGTGGTACAAGCTGCGCGCCCAGGTGGCCACCATCAACGGCCTCTCCGGCCACGCCGGCCGGGATCTGCTTATCCGCTGGGCGGCGGCGCTCAAGCCGCGCGTCAAGAACGTCTTCCTGGTCCACGGCGAGCCGGAGTCCTCGGCGGCGCTGGCCGAGGCGCTCCGGGCCGAGGGCCTGCCGCAGGTCCACACGCCGGCCCTGCACGCCGCCGTCGAAATCTGACCGCTCCGCCCGTTCACCCAGGGGACACGCCATGCACCTGACCTTTCACGGCGCGGCCGGCACCGTCACCGGCTCCCAGCATCTGCTGAGCGTCAACGGCACCCGGCTGCTGCTGGACTGTGGCTTGTACCAGGGCGCGCGGGCCGAGGCCGCCTTCCGCAACCGCAACTTTCCGTTCCCGCCGGCCGAGGTCGCGGCCGTGGTGCTCTCGCACGCCCACATCGACCACTCCGGCAACCTGCCCAATCTCGCCCGCCAGGGCTTCGCCGGCCCGATCCACGCCACGCACGCCACCGTGGACCTGTGCGACTACATGCTGCGCGACTCCGGCCACATCCAGGAGGTGGACGCCGAGTACCTGAACTACCGGGCGCAGAAGAAGGGCGAGCCGGCCGAGCACCAGCCGCTCTACACCGAGGCCGACGCGCGCGCCACGCTGCCCCTCTTCGCCGAGCAGGGCTACGAGCGCCCGTTCCCGGTGGCGCCGGGGGTGACGGCCACCTTCTACGACGCCGGCCACATGCTCGGCTCGGCCAGCCTGATCCTGGACGTGGAGGAGGCCGGCCGGCACGTCCGCTTGGCCTTCTCCGGCGATCTGGGCCGGCGCGGGATGCCGCTGCTGCGCGATCCCGTCCTGCTGGCCGACGTGGACTACCTGATCCTGGAATCGACCTACGGGGGCAAGACCCACCACCCGCACAACGAGGCCCAGGCCGAGTTCAAGGCGCTGGTCAAGCAGACCGTGGCCCGGCGCGGCAAGGTGGTCATCCCGTCTTTCGCGGTTGGCCGAGCCCAGGAGCTGGTTTACGAGCTCAGTCAACTGATCCATACCGGCGAGATCCCGGCGCTGCCCGTCTACGTGGACAGCCCGCTGGCCAGCCAGACGGCCACCATCTTCTGGGGCCACCGCTCCCTGCTCGACGCCGAGGCCCAGGCCTTCATGGAGGCCAACCCGTCCAACGACCTGTTCGGCTTCGAGGGCCTGCGCTACGTGCAATCGGCCGAGGAGAGCAAGACCCTGAACGGCCAGGCCGGCCCGATGGTGATTATCAGCGCCTCGGGCATGTGCGAGAACGGCCGCATCCGCCATCACCTGTGCTACACCTTGAGCGACCCGCGCAACACGATCCTGATCGTTTCCTGGCAGGCGCCGGAGACGCTCGGCCGGCGGCTGGCCGACCGGGCCAAGGAGGTCAAGATCTTCGGCGACACCTACAAGGTCAAGGCGCAGGTGGCCACCATCAACGGCTACTCCGGCCACGCCGGCCAGGACCTGCTGGTGGAATTCGCGGCCGTGCTCAAGCCGCGCCTCAAGGGCGTCTTCCTGGTGCACGGCGAGCCGGCCGCCGCCACGGCGCTGCAGGCCGCGCTGGCCGAGGCCGGCGTCGCCGGCGTCCACATCCCGACGCTGCACGAGCGCGTGGAGCTGTGAGGCGCGGCCGGCCAACCGCTGTCGGCGCGGGCCGATCGTCGGTTATAATCGCCGGCGGAGAGGTGCCAGAGTGGACGAATGGGGCGGTCTCGAAAACCGTTGTGGCCCTTTGGGCCACCGTGGGTTCGAATCCCACCCTCTCCGCTGAGTGACGCGCCGCACGTTGTGGCGCGTTCTTGTTTTCCGGCGGCCGGCGCGGCATGGGCCGGCCGCTGGGCTGGGAGCCCGCATGGCCTTCACCACCCTCCTCTCCGCCCGCGAACTGGACGCGCACCTGTTCGACCCCGAGTGGGCCATCATCGACTGCCGCTTTGATCTGACCAACCCGGCCTGGGGCGAGCCCGCCTACGCCCAGGAGCACATCCCGGGCGCCGTGTACGCGCACCTGGACCGCGACCTGTCCGGCCCCAAGACCGGGCGCAACGGCCGGCACCCCCTGCCCGAGCCGGAGGCCTTCCGGGCGCGGCTGAGCGCCTGGGGCCTCGACGCCCGCGTGCAGGTGGTGGCCTATGACCAGGCGAATGGGATGTGGGCCAGCCGGCTGTGGTGGATGCTGCGCTGGATGGGGCATGCCGCCGTGGCCGTGCTCGACGGCGGCCTGGCGCACTGGCTGGCCGAGGGCCGGCCAACCCTGGCCGGGGTGGAGACCCGCCAGCCGCGCGCCTTTGCCGGCCAGCCGCGGCCCGAGCTGGCGGCCACCGCCGAGGCCGTGGAGCAGCTGCGCCTGGACCCGGCCTACCGCCTGCTGGACGCGCGCGCGCCGGAGCGCTTCCGCGGGGAGGTCGAGCCGATCGACCCGGTGGCCGGCCACATCCCCGGCGCCGTCAGCGCCTACAACCTGGCCAACGTCACCGCCGACGGGGCTTTCCTTCCGCCGGCCGAGCTGCGGGCCCGCTTTCTGGCCCTGCTCGGCGGAACCCCGCCGGCCAACGCCGTGGCCTACTGCGGCTCCGGCGTGGCCGCCGCGCACAATGTGCT
>JAEURL010000544.1 GCA_016789165.1 Anaerolineales bacterium
AAGGGCAGCCGCGGCTGGCCGGGAATCTCCGTTGCGGCAAAACCCGGCACGCTCACCTGCCAGCCGGCGCCGGCCCGAGTCAGTTCCGGCGCGGCGGCCTGCCAGGCCAGGGTAAGCGAGGCCTCCGGGGCTTCGGCCCGAGCCGGCTGGCCGGCCGGGACCAGCACTCCGGCCAGCGCCAGCGCGGCAAACCATAGGCGCACACAACGGTCGTTCATCTCACCTGGCCCGGCCTGGGCCGGCCTTTCAGGAATTCTGAGGCATCTGCAACCCGAAGAATGGAATCGATTGAGACCTCCATGCAACTATGCCGCAGCTTGGCGGGGCCTTGGGCGAGTTTTTGGCGGGATGGGTTGGTCGAAGCCTCGGCAGTCTTCACGGCTGGCTTACGCCTCCAGCGGCCTGGTGCGCCAATAAGGCCGTGGGCTTAAACAACTTCGCCCGCCGGGGCGGCGGGCGAAGCACAGTCGAGCTAATGGGCGCGGCCGATCAGCGCGTCACCAGATCGAGTTCCCAGCTCACGGCGCCGGCCTGATCCTGAACTGCGAAGGCGTTCACCAGTTGGACATTGCCAAGCCGGGCGTTCAGCTGATCGGCGGCCGGCTGCAGCAGGCCGGTGGGGATGGCCGTCCAGCCGAATGTGGAGCCCGACACGGGCAGCACGTGGGCGGCCGCGCTCTGCAGGGCCAGGGGCTGGCCGGGCTGATTAGACAGCTCAAAGGTGGCGGCCACTTCCAGCCCGCCCAGGTCGGCCAGCCGGCCGGCCACGATCACCTGCTGGTCGTTCACCAGGCGCACCTTGCCGGTCTCGGGCAGGAAACCCAGCTCCGGGCCGAGGATGAACTTCACGTAGCTGCTGATCTCGTCCTCGGTGAAGCTGAAGTTGAGAGACTGGCCGGGGGCGGCGGCGCTGAGGAATTGGAGCTTCTGCTGGAAGAGCACAGCCTCTTCCGGGCTGGACCCCACCTGCTTGTCCAACGCGGTCAGGGCGGCGGCGCCCACCACCAGGCCGCCGGAAAAGAAGCAGGCGGCGGTGACGAAGACCAGCACGCCCACCACCACCATCAGGCGCACGACGGTCTTCTCGCTGAAGCCGGTGACGGTTTGGTTGACCGTGGTCTGGTGCTTGACCACGTCGCGGCCGGCCACGTCGCCGCCCACGCTCAGATCGCCGCCGCTTTCCAGGCGCGGGCCGGATTCCGAGCGCGGCGGGGGTTCGGGATGGGGCTGCGAGGACTGGTCGCTCATGGGTTACGGCCGCGGCAGGTGGGCGGGGCCGAACGAATCCGGCAGCAGGTCCGCCAAAGTGGTGCGTTTGACGATGGCGCCTTGGCCATCCACGATCAGCACGGCCAGGTCCACGCCGAACTCGGCCAGGAACTGCCGGCAGGAGCCGCACGGCATGCCGCCGTTGGCGGTGGCCACGGCGATGGCCACAAAGTCGCGTTCGCCCTCCGAAACCGCTTTGACGGCCGCCACCCGCTCAGCGCAGATGGTGCTGGGATAGGCGGCGTTCTCGACATTACAGCCGTCGTAGACCCGGCCGGAGGCCGCCAGCAAGGCGGCGCCGACCGCGTAGTGGGAATACGGGGCGTAGGCCCAGCGGCGGGCCTCCTGCGCGCGCTCGGCCAGCAGACGGGCGTCGAAATCACTCATCGGCGGGGCTCTCCTGAGGTGGCAGGGGTTTAGTGCCGTTGGGCCGGCGGGGCGGCTCGGCGGGCGGCTCGGCCGCCGGCGGAGCCACCCGGCGGGCGCGCACCTTGCGGATGCGCCGGCCGGTGACCGTCAGCACTTCGAATTGCACGCCTTCGGCGCCGGCCGTTTCGCCGGCGGCCGGGATGTGGCCCAGTTGGCTGTAGATGAACCCGCCCAGCGAGTCGCTCTCCACGCTGGGCAGCTTGACACCCAGCAGCTCGTTGACCTAGTCCAGGTTGAGGCGGGCGTCGAAGACGAACTCGTTCTCGGCGACGCGCTCCACGTACGACTCCTCGTCGGCGTCGTACTCGTCGCGGATATCGCCGACGATCTCCTCGACGATATCTTCCAGGGTGACCAGGCCGGCCGTGCCGCCGTACTCGTCCACCACCACCGCCATGTGGATGCGTTTCTGCTGCAGCTCGGCCAGCAGCTCGTTGGCCTTCTTGGTTTCGGGCACGAAGTAGGCCGGCCGGAGCAGCTGGCGCAGAGGCGTCTCCAGCTGGCCGGCGCGCCAGCTGCGCAGCAAGTCCTTGGCGTACAGGATGCCCAGGATGTTGTCGATGCTGGCCTCATAGACCGGCGCGCGGCTGTGGCCGGCGGCCAGCAGGGCGTCCACGGCCGCCGCCAGCGGGGTCTCCACGTCCAGGGCCAGCACGTCGATGCGCGGCACCATCAGCTCGCGCGCCCAGGTATCGCTGATCTCGAAGATCGAGTAGATCATCTCCTTCTCGTCTTCCTCGATCGCGCCGCCTTCCTCGCCGGCGTCCACCAGGGTCTTGATCTCCTCTTCGGTCACCAGCGGCATGCGCTGGCCGGCCACCGGCGCGGCCACGCTCTGGGAGAGCCAGAGCGACAGCCGGACCACCGGCGCCAGCAGCCAGCTCAGGCCGGACACGAAGGGCGCGAAGAAGAGCGCCGCCTGTTCCGGGCCGCGCAGGGCCAGCGCCTCGGGCAAAAACTCGCCCACGCCCACCACCAGCATGGTGCCCACCAGCAGCACCAGAAAGAAGATCAGGAACTCGGCCTGGGGCGTGAAGGCCGAGGCGCCGGCCACGGCCTCCATCAGGTTCAGCAGCGGCGCGGCCAGCAGCAGCGCCACCAGCCCGGAGATCCCGAAGCGGCAGAAGGTCTGGGCCAGGCGCAGGGTGGCCAGCAGCAGGGTGGCGTCCTCAGCCACGCGCACCGCCAGCCGCGCGCCGGTGTCGCCGGCCTCCGCCATCTGGCGCAGGCGCCCGCGCGAGGCGTTCACCAGCGCTGAGCGCGCCGCGGCCAGAAAGCTGTTAGCGAACAACAGCGCCACAATCAGCAATATACCGGTCGAAAAGTCCAACATCACACCTGACAGGGGCTGAGGCTCACGGCACTGGACGCCCGGCCGCCCCGGTCCTCCCGCCGCGCCGTCACTCCTGCGCCTTTAATTTTCGGATGACGCGCGCCGGCACGCCCACCGCCAGGCTGTCGGGCGGGACATCCTTGGTGACCACCGAGCCGGCGCCGGTGCGCGCCCCCGCGCCCAGGTGCACGGGCGCCACCAGCATGGTGTCGCTGCCGATAAAAACGCCGGCCCCGATGACGGTCTTGTGCTTGCGCGCGCCGTCGAAGTTGCAGGTGATAGTGCCGGCGCCGATATTGACGTCCGCGCCGATGGTGGCGTCGCCGATGTACGAGAAGTGCCCCATCTTCACGCCCGGCCCAAGGGTGCTGTTCTTAACCTCGCCGAAGTTGCCCATGTGGACGCCATCCTCCAGCCGCGCGCCTTGGCGCAGGTGGGCGAACGGTCCCACTTCCACGCCCCGCCCGAGCCAGGCGCCCTCCAGCACCGAGCATTCCACCTGGCACTCGTCGCCGAGCGTGGTGTCGCGCAGGATGGTGTTGGGGCCCAGCACGCAGCCGGCGCCGACCACGGTCTCGCCTTGCAGATAGGTGTTGGGCCAGATCACGGTATCGCGGCCAAGGCTGACGGCCGGCTCGATATAGGTCGTGGCCGGATCGATGAGGGTGACGCCTTCCGCCATCCAGCGGGCGTTGATGCGCGCCCGCAGCGCCGCCTCGGCCTGGGCCAGCTGGGCGCGGGTATTGATGCCCGTCACCTCGGCCTCGTCGGCGGTGGCCACCGTGCCGATCTCGCCGCCCTCGGCGGCGGCCAGGGCCACGATGTCGGTCAGGTAATACTCGCCCTTGGGCGAGAGCGGCAGGCGCGGCAGATGCGCCCACAGCCAGTCCGCATTGAAGCAGTAGGCGCCGGCGTTGCGCTCGGTGATGGTCTGTTCCTCCGGCGTGGCCTGGGCGGCCTCGACGATGGCGCGCACCTTGCCAAAACCGTCGCGGACCACCCGGCCGAAGTCGCGCAACTGCGGGGCGTCGATGGTGAGCAGGCTGAGCGGGCCAGGGTTGAAGTGCTGGGCCTGCACCAGCGCCCGCAGGGTCTCCACCCGCAGGAGCGGCATATCGCCGTAGGTGACCAGCACCTCCGTGCAGCGGCCGCGCAGCAGGGGCGCGGCCTGGAGCACGGCGTGGCCGGTGCCCAACTGTTCGGACTGGGCCACGTACTGCGCGGCCTCGCCCAGCTCAGCGCGGACGGCTTCGGCGCCATGGCCCACCACCAGCACCGGCGGCACCCCGGTGACGGCCTGCGCGGCCGCCAGGGCGTGCCGCACCAGCGGCTGGCCGCCGAGGCGGTGCAGGACCTTGGGCAGGCTGGATTTCAGACGGGTGCCCTGGCCGGCGGCCAGGATGACAGCGGCTAGGGTCATGGGCCTCCCTCAAGCTGAGTTGGCAAAAGCAGTGCGCTTAGCCCGCGGCTCAGAGCGGGCTCGCCAAGGTGGGGGTCGTCAGAGGTAGAAGGCATACGTGCGCACGGCCGTTCTCGGGCGCCGTGCTGAGAGACAGAAGCGCGACAGCCAGGTCGCGCTTCAGCCCGAGCAGGCTGGGGCACTTGGACTCGAACCAAGATTCACGGATCCAAAGTCCGGTGTGCTGCCAATTGCACCATGCCCCAGAGAGGGAGGGATTATAGCATACGGACCCGGCCCCTATCCGGCGCTGGGGCAAGGGTCCCGGGGAGGCTACTTCTTCACCAACCCCATCTTCTCGGCGTCTTCAAAGGTGATGGCGTCGGTCCGCACATCGTCGGTCTCGGTGTCCTGGTTGAAGGCATCCCAGAAGGCGTTGGCATCCTGGGCCTTGACCTTGGCCAGGGCCTCATCCAGGGCCTGGAGGTCCGCCTCCGTCAGCGGCTTTTCGGGCACAGCCGGCGGCGGTTCCGCGGCCGGGCGGGCGGCCGGCGGCGGGGCGGGAACGGGTTTGGGCTCCGGGGCGGCCCCGGGGGTCGGGCGGGCCGGCGCCGCCTTGTAGATCAGCTCGGGCTTGGCGGGCCGGGCCGGCGCGGCGGTGGCCGGCTTGGCGGCCGGCGGGGGCGCGGCGGCTGGTTTGGCGGCCGGCGGCGCCGGGCGCGGGGCAAAGGCCACCGGGTCGTCCATCTTCACGCCCAGCATCACCAGCGAGTTGAGCAGGTCGTCGGCGCACTGCCGGCCGTAGCGCATCACCGGGCCCATCTGGCCGGCGCCGCGGTCGCCGTTGAAGATGATGACGATGGCGAAGAACTGGCCGACGTTGGCGGCGTAGATGTCGAAGTCGTCGCCGTCGAAGAAGACCACATTGGCCGGGATCAGGCCGTGCAGCAGCCGGCTGACCTTCAGCGAGGCGCTCATCGACGCCATCACTTCGGCCAGCACCGGGTCAAGGTCGATGCGCGTGATGTCGCCGGCGCGCATGTTGACGCGCGCCTGCATATCCACCAGGTAGACGGCGTCCGCGCCCAGGTCCCGCCGCAGGGTGGACAGGCGCTCGGAGATGCCCGGCTGGTCCAGATCTGGCGCCGGCTCCGGCTCGGCGGCCTGCTCGCCCAGGGCGCGCTGGGCCAGGGGCAGGAACATATCCACGCTGATGGGCTTCTTGAGGAAGGCCAGCACCCCCAGGCTGAGGGCTTCCTGTTCCATCTGGGCGGTGGCCGCGCCGCTGATCAGGATCAGGGGGGTCTTGGAATTGAGGCGGCGGGCCCGGCGCGCCACCTCCAGGCCCGTGATGCCCGGCAGGCGCACGTCCAGCACCACCAGGTCCGCGCCGCCCCGGCCGATTTCCAGCAGGGCCTCTTCGCCGGAGGGCACCTCGACGATGATGTAATCGCGGCCCAGCGTCTCCAGGGCCGAGCGCAACAGGCTGGTGACCGAGCGCTGGTCGTCCACGAGCAGGATGCGTTTGGCGGGCATGGGATCTCTCCGGAGTCCTGGCGAAATTTTAGCATAGCCAGGCTGAGGGACGCTGGACCAGAGCCGGCCGCCGCCGGGCAGCGCCTTAAACAAAACGGACGGAGGGCTGCTCCGTCCGTCGTCGGTCGTAGGTCGTCCGCGGTTTATTCCACGCGCCAGCAGGCCACGAAGTGGCCGGGGCTGACCTCTTTGAACACCGGCTCCTGCTGGCTGCAATGGGCCAGGGCCACCGGGCAGCGCGGGTGGAAGCGGCAGCCGGTGGGCGGCCGCAAGGGGCTGGGCACATCTCCTTTGAGGATGATGCGCTCGCGCTTGAGGTTGGGATCCGGCACCGGGATGGCCGAGAGCAGGGCCTGGGTGTAGGGATGGAGCGGATTGCGGTACAGCTCGTCGCGGTCCGACAGCTCCACCATCTTGCCCAAGTACATCACGGCCACACGGTCCGAGATGTGCTCCACCACGCTCAGGTTGTGGGCGATGAACAGGTAGGTCAGGCCGAACTCCGCCTGCAGCTCCTTGAGGATGTTGAGCACCTGGGCCTGGATGGAGACGTCCAGGGCCGAGACCGGCTCGTCGCAGACGATGAACTTGGGCCGCAGCGCCAGGGCGCGGGCAATGCCGATGCGCTGGCGCTGGCCGCCCGAGAACTCATGCGGGTAGCGGCGGGCGTGGTAATCCTGCAGGCCGACCTTGCGCAGGGTGTTGATGACGATCTCAAACCGCTCCTTGCGGCTGCTCATGCCGTGCACCAGCAGGCCCTCGGCGATGCTTTCGCCCACCGGCATGCGCGGGTCGAGCGACGAGTACGGGTCCTGGAAGATGATCTGCATGTTGCGGCGCAGGGCTTTGAGCTCGCGGGCCCGGGCCCGGAAGACGTCCTGGCCGTCGAACAGCACCTGGCCGCTGGTGGCCGGCACCAGGCGCAGCAGGGTGCGGCCGACCGTGGTCTTGCCGCAGCCGGATTCGCCCACCATGCCCAACGTCTCGCCCTCCCTCACCGAAAAGGAGACGTTGTCGACGGCCTGCACCCAGGCCACCACGCGCTGCAGCAGGCCGCCGCGCACGGGGAAATATTTGACCAGATTCTTGATCTCGACCAAGTCGCGCTTGGCTTGGCCGTCCGCGCCGGCCGGCCCGTCCACTTTCCATTCCATGGATACGTTGCTCATCAGCGTGCCTCCGCCAGCGGCGCGGTGTGCCCTTCGGCGTTGTGGTACAGCCAGCAGCGCACCAGGTGGTCGCCCTGGCCGGACAGCTGCAGGTCCGGGTTCCGTTCGGTGCAGATCGTCAGATTGTGCTCCAGGCGGAAACGGCAGCGCGGGGCAAACCGGCAGCCGGCCGGCAGGTTGATCAGGTTGGGCACCGAGCCGGGGATGGTGTCCAGCTTGTCCTTGATCACGCCCAGCACCGGGATCGAGCCGATCAGGCCCTTGGTGTAGGGGTGCTGGGGGTCGGCGAAGAGCGTGTTGACGTCGGTCTGCTCGACGATCTGGCCGGCGTACATGACGGCCACGCGCTCACACATCTCGGCCACCACGCCCAGGTCGTGCGTGATCAGGACGATGGAGGCCTCGAACTTGCTGCGCAGGTCGCGGATCAGGTCCAGGATCTGGGCCTGGATGGTGACGTCCAGCGCGGTGGTGGGCTCGTCGGCGATGAGCAGCTCCGGCACGCAGGCCAGGGCCATGGCGATCATCACGCGCTGGGCCATGCCGCCCGAGAGCTCGTGCGGGAAGGCCTGGGCGCGGCGCTCGGCGTCCGGGATGCCCACCATCTTGAGCAGTTCCACGGCCCGCTGCCAGCCGGCCTCCTTGCCCAGGGAGCGGTGGATGTCCAGCACTTCGGCGATCTGGTCACCCACGCGGAAGACCGGATTGAGGGCCGATTGCGGCTGCTGGAAGATCATGGCGATGCGGTTGCCGCGCACGTGCACCATCTCGGCCTCGGGCAGGTTGAGCAGGTCCTGGCCGTCGAAGGTGATCGCGCCGTCCACCACCTTACCCGGGATGCCGATCAGGCGCATGATCGAGAGCGAGGTGACGCTCTTGCCGCAGCCGGATTCCCCCACCAGGCCCAGCACCTCGCCGCGCCGGACGGCGAAATCCACGCCGTCCACGGCTTTGACCACGCCGTCCTCGGTGTAGAAATAGGTCTTGAGGTTCTTCACCTCAAGGATGTTGGGCGAACTGCTGCCGTTGCTGGAAGTCTTTTTCTCTGCCATGCGGTCCTTTGAAAGACGGCCGGAATGATGCGGTTTGGGCGAGCCGGGCTGTTTGGCCACGGATTATAGCCGATCCGCGGCCGCCGGCCCCGGTCCTAGAGCTTCAGGCGCGGGTCGAGCGCGTCGCGCAGGCCGTCGCCCACGAAGTTGAAGGCCAGCGAGCACAGGAAGATCGGGATGCCGGACACGAGCGGCAGCCACGGATGCTGGAACATCTGGCTCTGCGCGGCCGAGAGCATGTTGCCCCAGGTGGGCGTCGGGTCCTGAATGCCCAGGCCCAGGAAGCTCAGGGCCGCCTCGTAAATGATGAAGCCGGACAGCCCCAGGCTGGCGCTGACGATCATGGGGGCCAGGGCGTTGGGGATCATGTGCGTCAGGATGATGCGCAGGTCGGAGGCGCCCAGGGCGCGGGCCGCCTCGGTGAAGGTCTGCTCTTTCACCGAGAGCACCACGCCGCGCATCAGGCGCGAATCGCCCATCCAGCCGAAGGCCACCAGGATGGCGATGACCAGCACCACCTGGGTGGCGTCGCGCGGCTGGATGATCAGCAGCCAGCCCACGAAGCTCTTGAGCGCCTCCGGCACCGGGATGGCGTCCTGGTTCTGGATGACCAGCGAGGAGATGATCAGCAGCAGCGGCAACTGCGGGATGGTGAGCAGGAACTCCACCGTGCGCATGACGATGGCGTCCACGGTCCCGCCCATGTAGCCGGAGATGGCGCCCACCACGGCGCCGATGGTCACGGCGCAGATCTGGGCGGTGACGGCCACGGTCAGCGAGATGCGGGCCGCGAAGAGCAGGCGCGAGAGGTAATCCCGGCCGATCTGGTCGGTGCCCAGCCAATGGACGCGCACGCCGTCGGCGGCCGGCGTGCCGGGCGCCAGGAAGTCATTGCCCACCACGATCTCGGTGGGCGAGAAGGGCGCGATCAGGGGCGCGATGACGGCCAGCACGATGATCAGGGCCAGCACGATCAGCGAGACCACGGCCAAGCGGTGGCGCAGGAAGCGGCGGGTGATGACCTGGATCTGGCTGATTTCCTCGGGCATGGCCTCGGCGGAGGCCAGGTCGAGGATTTGAGGGGCGGTGGCGGTGGTCATAGCATTTACCTCCTGATCCCGGGCTTAGCTCAGCCGGATGCGCGGGTCTACCACGGTATACAAGATGTCAGACAGCAAAGTGGCCAGGACGGTCAGAAAGGCCGTGATCAGGAGCAGGGACATGGCCACGGGGTAATCGGTGCGGCCGAGGGCGTCAAAGTACAGGCGGCCCATGCCCGGCCAGTTGAAGACGGTCTCGGTGATGATGGCGCCGCCGAAGGCGCCCGGGATGGAGAAGACCACGATGGTGATGAACGGGATCAGGGCGTTGCGCAGGGCGTGTTTGGCGATGACCACGCGTTCCAGCAGGCCCTTGGCCCGCGCGGTGCGGACGTAGTCCTGGCGCAGGACCTCCAGCATGGAGGTGCGCACGAAGCGGCTCCAGCCGGCCACGTTGAACAGCACCAGCACCGAGGTCGGCATGATCAGGTGCAGGGCGGCGTCCAGGAAGGAGCCGGCCTCCACCTTGCCAAGCAGCGGGATAACGTAGTCCTTGATGGCCAGGGCGTTGCCGGGCGGCAGATAGACCCAGCCCCAGGACTTGAAGGTGATGCTGAAGACCAGGATCATCAGCAGCCCGAAGAAGAAGGTGGGCATGGACGAGCCGAAGAAGGCCAGCGAGGTGACGGTGTAATCGAAGGCCGAGTACTGGCGCACGGCCGAGACCACGCCCAGCGGCACCCCGATCAGGATCGCCAGGAAGGTGGAGAGCAGCATCAGCTGCAGGGTGCGCGGCAGGCGCGAGAGCACCAGGTCGGACACCGGCCGGTCGCGCGTGATCTGCCAGGAGACGCCGAAATCGCCAAAGAGCACGCCGCGGCTGGAGCGCGGCCGATCCACCAGGTCCATCAGCGTCACGTCCTGGCCCTCGCGGCAGCCGGCGGTGCGGGTCTCGGTCCGGCCGTCGGAGAATTGCACCTGCACTTCCAGCGGCTGGCGGCAGCCGACCACGAAATCGGCAAAGTATTCCTGGCCGGCGATGGTCAGCGGGCCGCGCGGCTGGCCGATCAGCCAGCGGGTGAAACGATACGGGCCAAACAGGTCCAGCTCAAAGTAGGCGCGGATGCGGGCGATGTCTTCCTTGTTGAGCCGGGCCTGCACCGAGGTCAGGAAGCTGAGCGGCCCGCCCGGCGCCAGGCTCAGCAAGGCGTAGGAGGCCGCCGAGGAGAAGAACAAGACGATGACCATCTGAAAGATGCGTCGGATGATGTAGTTAAACATACGGACCTCGCCGGCCAACGGGCGCGCCCGAACACCGGGCGCGGAAAGCACTACCGCTCGCTAAGTTGAGAACAGCGCAGGCGCAAGTCCAGGGGGTGGGTTGCGCCTGCGCTGACATGGGTACGGGCCGGGCGGCGCCGATTAGGGCTGCCGCCCGTCCCGGATGCTGGGGCGCTGGCCGGGCCGGCCGATCCTGGGTAGGCATGGGCCAATCCCGGCGCAGCGTCCAGCTAGTAGTTCAACCCCGAGTTAGGGGATGAACATGTTGATGTCGATGTGCT
>JAEURL010000560.1 GCA_016789165.1 Anaerolineales bacterium
GCGCACGGCGACCTCATTTTCGCATTTTGGCCCTTTTATACTAAACTTTGGCTACGCCGCCCACCAAGGATCGCCATGTCCACACTCACCCCCGCCGATGAACGCGGTTTGAGCGGTTTAACCCTGGACAGCCAACTGCGCCAGGCTTTTGCGCGCCTGTCGCCGGCCGAGGCCGCCGACCTGGTGCAGGCCATGCACACCGAGGCCCTGCGCCGCAAGCTGATCTACATGCGCGAGAACCAGGCCGAGGTGATCCCGGTGCTGATGCGGCCGACCGGCATCCTGCCGGACCAACTGGCTTACCTGCACTTCGTGGCCCTGACCCTGATCAACGCCCTCAAGCGCCTGCCGGACCTGTACATCCAGGATTTTGCGGTGCGCAGCGTGGTGCCCCTGACGCCGCCGGAGGAGAAGTGGCTGTGGGACAACTGGGGCCCCCACCACCGGGAGAACAACCCGGTCTTCGGCCGGCTGGACGCCGTCATCGACCTGACCAGCCCGATGTGGAAGGACTCGCTGCACTTCATGGAGCCCAACCTCTCGGGCGTGGGCGGCATCCACCTGATCCCCAACGTCGAACAGCTGCTGGCGGACGTGGTGATGCCGGCCCTGGCCCGCCACGCCCCCGGCCTGCGGCTGGAGGCCGGCCAGGACCTGCGCGAGCTGTTCATCCAGGAGGTGCTCGATCATCTGGAGGCCCTCGGCCGGCGCGGGCGCAACATCTGCTTTGTCGAGCCCAAGTACTCGGCCGACGGCCCGGTGGAGCAGGAGTGTCTGGCCGAGTACTACCGTGACCGCTACGGCCTGAACATCTTCCACGCCGACCCGACCGAGCTGTACCTCGTGGACGGCGAGGTGATGTACCAGGGCCGCGTGGTGGACGTGATCTACCGCGATTACGAGATCCGGGACATGCTGTACATCGAGGCGGAGGAGGGCGTGGATATCCGCCCGCTGCGCCAGCTCTTCAAGCAGAATCGCGTCATCTCGTCGCTGGCCGGCGATTTTGACCACAAGAGCTGCTGGGAGATCCTGACCGACCCGCAGTTCACCCAGAAGTACTTCAGCGCCGACGAGCGCCAGGTCTTCCGCCGGCACGTGCTGTGGACGCGGGTGGTGGGCGACCGGCGCACCAGCCTGCCGGACGGCGAGATGGTCAACCTGCTGGAGTACATCCGCAAGGAGCACGAATTGCTGGTGCTCAAGCCCAACCGCTCCTACGGCGGCGACCGGGTGGTCATCGGGCCGGCCGTCAGCCAATCCGAATGGGAGGCCGCCCTGGACGAGGCCGTGGCCGGCGCCGAGGACCCGGAAGAGCAGTGGGTGGTCCAGCGGCTGACGCGCCTGCCGGTGTACGAGTTCCCGGTGGTGGCCGAGGCGGGCGCGGTGACGGCCGAACCCTTCTACACCGTCATGGGCCTGGCGCCCACCAAATACGGCCTCTCGGTGCTGGGCCGGGCCTCGCAGAAGATGGTGGTGAACGTGGCCCAGCGCGGCGGCCTGTGCGGGGTGCTGGTGGGCCGGCCGGCCATGCGCCTGATGGGGCCGCCGGCCCCGCAGAAGGTGGACGAAGCGTGATTCCGCCGTTGGCCGCCGGCCTCAGCCCGGCTGGGCTGGGGCCGCAGACTCTGCGCGCCCTGTTGGAGGCCGCCCTGGCGGTGTCCGAAGCCGACGAGACCGAGCTGATCTACACCGGGGTCGAGGAGGCCCTGACGCGCTTCGCCCAGAACAGCATCCACCAGAACATGGCCGAGGCCGACGCCACGCTGGAGGTGCGCGCGGCCGTCGGCATGCGGGTGGGCGCCGTCACCACCAACGACCTGACGCCGACGGGCATCGAGCGCGCGGTGCCGGCGGCCGCCGCCCGCGCCCGCCATTTGCCCGAGAACCCGGACTGGCCGGGCCTGACTGAGCCGCAGACTTACCCGGACGTGCTGGCCTTTGACGAGGCGGCCGCCGCGCTCAGCCAGGACCCGCCGGCCCGCGCCCGCCGGGTGGCCGACCTGTGCGCGCAGGCGCAGGCCGCCGGCCTGCTGGCCTCCGGCGCCTTGGGCGCGGCCCGCTACGAGTACGCCCTCCTCAACTCGCGCGGCCTGTTCGCCTACGCGCCGAGCACCCAGGTGGATGTGACCTTTGTGGCCGAACAGCCCGACCCGGCCGCCTCGGCGTACGCCCACGCCACCGGCTGGCGGCTGAACCAAATCGATTTCGAAGCTCTGCGCCAGGAGACCCTGCGCCGGGCCCAGATCCGCCAGCCGCGCCGCCACGTGCCGCCGGGCGAATACCCGGTCGTCCTGGAACCGTACGCCGTCCTGACCGTGGTCGAGGCGATGGTGGAGGACGGCATGGGCGCGCTGGCCGTGCAGGAGGGCCGCAGCTGGATGAACGCCTGCTTCGGCGAGCCGAGCATGTCGCCCTTGATCACGCTGGTGGACGACGCCTTTGACCCGGACGGCCTGCCCCGCGCTTTTGACTGCGAGGGGGTGCCCAAGCAGCGCGTGCCCATCATCGCGGCCGGCGTGCCCACCTCCCCGGTGTATGACCGCTGGACGGCCGCCCGCGAGCCGGGCAAGGTCTCCACCGGCCACGCTCAGCCCTACGCCGACGAGGACTGGGACGGCCCGCTGCCCGAGAACCTGTCCCTGGCGGCCGGCGACCAGAGCGTGGAGAACCTGATCCGCTCGGTGGAGCGGGGGCTGTATATCCCGCGCTTCTGGTACGTGCGCCAGACCTCGCCGCACGGCGCCGCGGCCACCGGCACCACCCGCGACGGCGTGTGGTGGATCGAGGGCGGCGAATTGGCCTACCCGGCCGCCGACCTGCGTTTTGACCAGGAGCTGGTGCCGGCGCTGCGCGGCGTCATCGGCGTCGGCCGGGTGCGGCCGGCCCTGTCCGGCTTCTGCGGCGTCCACCGCCTGCCGGCCCTGGCCCTGGAGAGTTTCCGCTTCATCGACGAGGCGGATGGCGAGCCCTGAAAACCGGGCCGGCCGCTTGGCCCGCCGCCCGGTATAATCAGCCAGGTCCTTTACCCAGTTGGAGGTCCGTGTGCCTGAACCATTGCGAATCGACGCCGACGCGCTGGTCAAATTCCTGGTCAAGCTGCTGAACACGCCGAGCCCCACTGGCTATACGGACGCCGCCCTCGTGGTCGTGGAGCAGGCCTTCGCCCCGTTCGGCCTGGCGCGCGAGCGCACCCGCAAAGGCGGGCTGGTCTACACCTGGGCCGGCCGCGCCGCCGACGCCCCGCGCGCCCTGACCGCGCACGTGGACACGCTCGGCGCCATGGTCAAGGAGATCCGGCCCAACGGCCGGCTCAAGCTGACCAAGCTCGGGGGCTTCCACTGGAACACCGTGGAGAGCGAGGGCTGCACGGTCTTCACCGCCGGCGGGGCCGCGGTGCGCGGCACGCTGCTGCTGACCAAGGCCTCCAGCCACATCTTTGGCACGGAGACCGGCGAGGCCAAGCGCGACGACGAGCACATGGAGGTGCGCCTGGACGCCCGCACGGCCTCGGTGGCCGAGACGCGCGAGCTGGGCATCCGGGTGGGCGATTTCGTGGCCTTTGACCCGCGGGTGGAGGTGGGGCCGGCCGGCTTCATCCGCTCGCGGCACCTGGACGACAAAGCCGCCATCGCCTGCCTGTTCGGCGCCGTCCAGGCCCTGCAGGCGGCTGGGCTGGGGCCCGCTCAGCGCGCGACCCTGCACATCAGCAACTACGAAGAGGTGGGCCACGGCGCGGCGGCCGGCTTCCCGGCCGACCTGGCCGAGCTGGTGACGGTGGATATGGCCGCCGTCGGCCCCGGCCAGGCATCGGACGAGTTCAGCGCCTGCCTGTGTGTCAAGGATTCGGGCGGGCCGTATCACCATGGCCTGACCCAGCGCCTGCGCGGGCTGGCCGAGGCGGCCGGCATCCCGTACACCATGGATATCTATGCCTATTACGCCTCGGACGGCGAGGCCTATTGGCGGGCCGGCGGCGACGTGCAGGTGGCGCTGCTCGGGCCGGGCGTGGATGCCTCGCATAATTACGAACGTACG
>JAEURL010000599.1 GCA_016789165.1 Anaerolineales bacterium
TCATGAGCGCGTAGTCGGCCACCCACACGGGCACGCGCTCGCCGTTGGCCGGATTGATCACGTGACCGCCGATGAACACGCCGGTCTTTTCGCGGTCGGCCGCTTCGCGCTGGATGTCGGTCTGGCGCGTGGCCTGGGCCACGTAGGCCTGCACCTCGGCCCGGCGTTCGGGCGTGGTGAGCGTGGCCACGAGCGGGTGCTCGGGCGCCAGCACCATGAACGTCACGCCCCACAGCGTGTCGGGCCGCGTGGTGAAGACGCTCACGTCGCCGCCGCCGCCGGCGAGGGCGAAGCGCACCTCGGCCCCCTGGCTGCGCCCGATCCAGTTGCGCTGCAGCACCTGCACGCGCTCGGGCCAGTCGAGGCCCGTGAAGTCGAGCAGCGCCTCGGCGTACTTCGTGGTGGCGAAGAACCACTGGTCGAGCGCCTTCTTGATCACCGGCGTCTCGCAGCGCTCGCAGTGCCGGTCGTCGCCCCAAACCTGTTCGCGGGCCAGGGTGGTCTGGCAGTTCGGGCACCAGTCCACGGGCGAGAGCTTCTTGTAGGCCAGGCCGTGCTTGAACAGCTGGCTGAAGAACCACTGCGTCCACTTGTAGTACTCGGGGTCGCAGGAGACGGCCTCGCGCTGCCAGTCGAACATGGCCCCCATCGAGCGCAGCTGCTCGCGCATGTGGGCGATGTTGGCGTAGGTGCGCTTCATGGGGTGGACGCCGTCCTTGATGGCGGCGTTCTCGGCCGGCAGGCCGAAGGCGTCGAAGCCCATCGGGAACAGCACGTTGTAGCCCTGCATGCGCTTGAAGCGGGCGCGGGCGTCCGAGGGCGTCATGGCATACCAGTGGCCGATGTGCAGGTTGCCGCTGGGATAAGGCAGCATGGTCAGCGCGTAATGCTTGGGCCGGCGCGGGTCGATCACCGCGCGGTACAGCTGGTCGGCCTCCCATTGGGCCTGCCACTTGGGTTCGATGGCGGCCGGGTCGTAACGGTCGGCGGCGCCGGGCCGGACGGCCGGGGCAGCCGGAGTGGGCGTGGACATGGTCATCTCTCCTGGCCGCGCCTAATGGCGGCGCGGCGCTTTCGCTGGGCGGACGGGGACGGGTCTGGCCTGGAGCTTGGGCGGACTAAGCAAGGGCCCCAGATCGTCCAGCAGCCGGCTCAGCGCGTCGCGCAGCCGGTCGAAGATCGACGGACGTTTGGTTTTGGGGGACATGGCCGGCCTCCAAAAATAAAAAACCCCTCCGCCGTGTCAGGGACGAAGGGGCCTCCGTGGTACCACCCTGCTGGGGCGCCGGACTTGTCCGGCGCCTCGCTCTGCCGCGCTATCGGGCGGACCCGCTGCCGCTGCGCCGGCCTCTCGGCCGCCGGTCACGGACAGTGCTCCCAGGCGAGTTCGGCCCTCTCGGGCGGGTCGCAACCCGCCCTGCTGTAGTCCCGGGCTACTGTGCCGGGCTCACACTCGCCCCGGCTCGCTGCGGGATGGCCTACTACTCCTGATCGCCGCTTTCTATAAAGTCGGGCGGGTCACTGACCCGCCCTAACCTTGTGGACCCAGAGGGAGTTGAACCCTCGACCTTCTCAATGCCATTGAGACGCGCTCCCAACTGCGCTATGGGCCCAATCGAGTGGTGAGATTTTACCCGAACGGGACGCCGGTGGCAAGTGCCTGCATCAGGCGGCCTGGGCCGGCCGGCCAACTCGCCTCTTGACATTGACGTCACGTCATAGTCTAGGATGGGGCCATTCGAGGTCACGCCGATGGCATACACGGTCAAGCAACTCGCCCAACTGGCCGGCGTCAGCGCCCGCACCCTGCACTACTACGACGAGATCGGGCTGCTCAAGCCGACCTCCGTGGGCGGCAACGGGTACCGCTACTACGACGACGAGGCCCTGTTCCGGCTGCAGCAGATCCTGTTCTACCGCGAGATGGACCTGGACCTGCTGCGCATCAAGGACCTGCTGGACGATCCCGGCTTCGACCGGGTGACGGCCCTGCAGACCCACCGCCGGAGCCTGCAGACCAAGATCGAGCGCCTGCAGACCCTGATCCAGACCATCGACACCACCATCCTGCATCTGGTCGGAGAAGTGAACATGAGCAAGCAGAAGATTTTCCAAGGCTTCAGCGAGGAAAAGCAAAAAGCCTACGAGCAGGAGGCCAGGCAGCGCTGGGGCGAGGCCGGCGTCAACGAGTCGCTCAAGCTCTGGAACAGCTACTCCAAGGCCCAGCAGGAGCAGATCTTGCAGGAGGGCGGACAGATCTATCAGGAACTGGCGGCCAATATGGGGCGCGGGCCGGCCAGCCCGGAGGTGCAGGCGCTGCTGGCGCGCTGGCACCAGCACCTGCGCCACTTCTATGAGCCGACCCTGGAAGTGCTGAGCGGCCTGGGGAATGCCTACAACGAGCACCCGGACTTCAACGCCACCTTCACGGCCATCCACCCGGACCTGCCGCCCTTCCTGCAGCAGGCCATCGCGCACTACGTGGATGTGCTGGAGACGGAGTGGCTGGAGCGGGAGCTGGGGATTCTGAAGGAATAGACCATGGCCACTGAGTCCCCTAACACCGCTCCCGAAGCGCCGGCCCGGCCGGTGCTGGAGGGCCGCGTGGTGCCGCCGGGCGGCGCCGAGGCCCAGGACCTGGCCCGCCGGCTGGCCCTGTTCACGGTCGAAGCCCCGCGCCGCCGGCTGGCGGACCTGGTGGTGCCGGACGGCACGCGCCGGCAGATCGCGGCCCTGCTGACCAAGATCCGCTATCACCACGTGTTGTATGAGGACTTCGGGCTGGGCGAGATCGACCCGTACGGCGGGCGCACGGCCATCAACCTGTACGGCCCGCCGGGGACGGGCAAGAGCTTTGCGGCCGAGGCCCTGGCCCACGAACTGGGCCTGGGGCTGATCCGCGCCAACTACGCCGAGATCGAATCGAAGTTCGTGGGCGAGACCGCCAAGAACATCCGGGCCGCCTTTCAAAAGGCGCGCGAGGCGCAGGCGCTGCTGTTCTTCGACGAGGCTGATTCGATCCTGGGCCGGCGGCTGTCCCACATCACCCAGAGCACCGATCACGCCGTCAACGTCAGCCGCTCGGTGATGCTGCTGGAGCTGGACCGCTTCGCGGGGGTGACCGTCTTCGCCACCAACCTGGCCGCCAACTACGACACGGCCTTCATCCGGCGCATCCTGGGCCACGTGGAGATGCCGCTGCCGGACGCCGCGGGCCGCCGGCAGCTGTGGCGCTACCACGTGCCGGCGCGGATGCCCGTGCAGCTGGACGCGGCGGATTGGGAGCGGCTGGTGACGGAGACCGACGGGCTGGCCGGCGGCGACATCCTCAACAGCGTGGTGGCGGCGGCCTCGGCCGCCCTGGAGCGCGAAGGGCCGGCCTGCCGGATCACGCTGGCCGACTTCCTGGCCGCCATCCAGGCCGCCAAACGCGCCAAGGCCGTGATCGGGCGGCCGGCGGCTTAGGCTCGCCTACAACGGCGCGAGCACCCAGCGCCCGTAGGCCAGAAAGGCGGCCAGGGCGAACAGGATCAAGCTGACCAGGCTGTTCGGCTGATCACGGCAGGCCAGGTGCAAGCCCAGGGCGGCCAGCATCAACCCCGCCAGCAGCGCCGCCGCCCAAGCCGTCAGCCAGGGCCACATGCCCAGCGCGGCCGGCAGGATCAGGCCCAGCCCGCCCAGGAGCACGGCCGCGGCGATCAGGGTCAACAACGGCCGGGCGGCCGCGCCCAGCCGCTGCCGGCCGCGCGCCATCTTCACCGGGTCCGGCCGCACGCCGTGCGTGAAGGCCACCGTCGCGAACTTGATGGCCAGGATGATCTGCAGCGCCCACAAGACGGTATCCATGTTTCCCGCTCCCCGCCAACTGAAAGTTACACGACTTACTACGGGGCGGCGCGCTGCCTAGTTGCGGCTTACAATCGGAATGCATGTCGGCCCTGTTCGTCCCCATTGTCGTTTTTCTGGCGGTCCTGACGCAAAGCCTGGCCGGCTTCGGCTCGGCCATGGTGGCCATGTCCCTGCTGGCCGGGCCGCTCGGCTTGCCGGTGGCTTCCCCGCTGGTGGCGCTGACGGCCGTGGTGCTGGAGATCGCGGTGCTGGCCCGCCACCGCCAGGCCCTGAACCTGGCCGCCGTCTGGCGGCTGATGCTGGGCACGCTGGCGGCTGTGCCGGTGGGGGTGCTGGCCGTGCGGTTGGTGCCCGAGGCCGGGCTGCTGGCGCTGCTCGGCGGGCTGCTGAGCGCGTATGCCGGCTACGGCTTGCTCGGCCGCCGGCCCCCGGAACTGCGCCACCCGGCCTGGGGCTTTCTGGCCGGCGCGCTGGCCGGCCTGCTGGGCGGGGCCTACAACGTGGGCGGGCCGCCGGCCATCGTCTACGGCGACTGCCGGCGCTGGCCGCCGGCCGAGTTCAAGAGCAACCTGCAGAGCCTGTTCCTGGTCAACGACCTGCTGGTGCTGGCCCTGCATGCCCTGGCCGGCAACCTGAATGCGGCGGTGTGGGCGCAGTTCTGGCCGGCCCTGCCGGCGCTGGGGCTGGCGCTGGCGGCGGGCTTCGCCCTGGAGCGGCGCGTGCCGCCGGCCGCCTTCCGCCGGCTGGCGCTGGGGCTGCTGCTGGTCTTGGGCGCGCGGCTGCTGTGGTCGGCCTGGGCCGCCTAGCTCAGTCGGCGGCCTCCAGGCCGGCCGCGCGCCGGCGCGCCCGGCGCTGTTCCAGCAGGGCCCGGATGCGGGCGTGCCGTTCGCGGGTGAGCGGGTAGAACCAGGCCACGGCCGCGGCGCCCAACAGCAGCAGCGCGCCGACCGGGCCGGTGAGGAAGCGGATGGCCGTCAGGGCCGCGGCCGGCTGGGCGAATTGCGTGGCCGCGGCCGGCGGCGTCTGATAGCCAAACCAGCCGAGCGTCTGCAGCGCCAGGAAGATCGCCAGCGCGCCGGTGAGCTTGCGGATGAAGTTCTTGACCCCGTAGTACAGGCCCTCCCGGCGCCGGCGCGTGCGCAGTTCGTCCCACTCGATCACGTCCGGGAAGATGGCCTCCGGCAGGACGTGGGCCGTGGAAACGCTCAGGCCGGCCAGCACCGCCAGCCCCAGCACGAAGTTCACCTGGCCAGGCTGGGCCGTGATCAGCACCAATTGGACGCCGGCCCAAAAGAGCATGCCGCCGATATAGGCGCTGCGCTTGCTGAAGCGGCGCGCCAACCCCGTCCACAGCGGCAGGGCCAGCACGGCCGTCACCAGCAGCAGGCCGAGCACCGCCGACTCTAGAGACAGCTTCACGCCCAACAGGTCGGCCTTGGCCAGCAGGTCGCCGCCGGCCACCCAGTAGACCAGGTAATACGGCAGCATCAGGGCCACCAGGTCGAACGTGATCCAGTTGAGCATGTAAAGCAGCGTGGCGAAGCGGAACGGGACATTGCCCCAGGCCGCGCGGACCGACTCGCCGAACGCGGCGGCTGGGGCGGCGGCGCCGGCCGCCGGCGCGCGCTCGCGGATCAGCAAACCGATGAGCAGGAAGGGCACGGCCGCCAGGCCGCCGAAGAGCGCGGCCACAATCAGATAGCCCTGCTGCTGGGTCAGGCCGGCGGCCAGGGCCTCGTCCACGATGGCCGGGCCGGCCACCGCCGTGGCCAGCGACGCGATCAGGTTGAACGTCATCCGGTAGCCGGTCAGGGCTGTGCGCTCGTCGTAATCCGGCGTCAGCTCGGGCAGCAGCGTGAAGAACGGCACCGTCACCAGGGTCTGCAGGGTGTCGCTGAGCATGTAGGCGGCCATGACGGTGAGCATGACGGCCACCGGGCTCTCCCAAGGCGGCGCCCACCACAGCGCCAGGAAGCACAACCCGAAAGGGATGGCGAACAGCAGCAGGAAGGGCCGGCGCCGGCCCCAGCGCGTCCGCAGGTTGTCGCTCAGCGTGCCCACAATCGGGTCGTTGACGGCATCCCACAGCACGCCCACCAGCGCCGCCACCGAGGCCAGGCGCGGGTCCAGGCCCACCACATCCGTCAGGAAGATGGCGTAGAAGATCTGGCGCAGGGTGTTGAAGGACGCCATCCCCCAATCGCCGGAGCCATAGACGAGCTTGGTCCAGAGCGGCAGGCGGGGTTGAGTGCTAGTCATGGGCGCTCTCCTGGCCGGGCTTGGCCCGCAGTGATTGGGGTCAGCGGTTGCTCCGGGGGGCAGGGGTGGCCGGCCGGGTGAACCCCTCCACCAGGTCCAGCACCAACTCGCGCAGATCGCCGCGGTTGGGCAAGGTGCCGAGCATACCGTACATGGCCGCCGAACGGCCGGGCAGGCCTCCGCCGCCCAAGGCGCTCGAGAGCCGGCGGGTGAGGCCGCTCACCCAGGCCTCCGGCAGCCAGCGCGTCAGCAGGTTGGCGGCCGAGACCACGGTCCGGTTGACGGTCTTGCGCAGGCTGGGCCGGCGCACGGCCTCGGCGGCGGCGGCCACGTCAGCCAGGAACTCGTCCACGATCGCGGCGTGGCCGTGGTGGACGGTCATGTGCAGGCTGGGCGGAAACTGTTGGCGGTCCAGGTACCAGCCGCGCGCCGTCAATTCGTCGCTGACCTCGTAGATATCGAGCCCGTCGCCGGCCAGGGCCATCACGCTCATCTCGGGCTGGCCCAGCACACGCAGGCCCGGAATGGCCCGCAGGCCGGCCTGCAGACGGGTGACGGTCTCCATGACCGTGCGGTTGATGCGCAGATAGCCGTCCTCGCCCAGGTAATTCAGCACCGCCCAGGCCGCGGCGATAGCGCCGCCCGGCCGCGTGCCGGCGATAGCGGGCGAGGCGTAGATGCCGCCCGGCCAGTCCATGGCCGCAAACAGCTGGTGCCGGCGCACGGCGTTGTCGCGGTAGAGCAGGACCGAGGCGCCCTTGGCCGCGTAGCCGTATTTGTGCAGATCGGCCGAGAGGGAGGTGACGCCCGGCACGCTCAGATCAAAGGCCGGCACCGGATAGCCCAGCCGGCGCACGAAGGGCAGCATCAGCCCGCCCACGCAGGCGTCCACGTGCATGAGCGTCTCGTGCGCGGCCGCCAGCGCCGCCAGCCCTTCGATCGGGTCCACCACGCCGTGCGGATATTGCGGCGCGGACCCGACCACCAGGACTGTCTGGGCAGTCAGCGCCGCCCGCATGGCGTCCACATCGGCGCGGAAGTCCGGGCCAACCGGCACGCGCACCGCCCGCACGCCGAAGTAATGGGCGGCCTTGTCGAAGGCGGGATGGGCGGTGGCCGGCAGCACCATCTCCGGGGCCGTGACCCCGCGCACCGCCCGGCCCCAATCCCGCGCGGTCTTCACCGCCAGCAGCAGGCTCTCCGTGCCGCCGGAGGTCAGGTTGCCCACCGTGTGCGCGTCGCCGCCCAGGAGGCCGGCCGTCATCGCCACCACCTCGGTCTCAAATTGGCGCAGGCTGGGGAAGGCGGTGGGGTTCAGGCCGTTTTCGGAGAAGAAGAGCGTGTAGGCGTCCTGCAGCACGGCGCTGACGTCATCGCCGCCGTGGAAGACCAGGCTGAAGGCGCGCCCCTGGCGCCAGCGCACATCGTGATCGCGCGCCGCGCGCATCTGGGCCAGCACGGCCTCTTTGGGCCGGCCGTGGGCCGGGAAGGCGGGTGAGGCTGGGCTCACGGGGACCTCCGTCACATCACTTGGGAAGGGCAGTCCGGGGTTGTTCTGGCAGTGTAGTGGGGTTGGAGGAAAAAGAAAAGCCGGCTGGAAATCCAGCCGGCCAGTGGACCTGAAGGGAGTTGAACCCTTGACCTCCTCAGTGCGATTGAGGCGCGCTCCCAACTGCGCTACAGGCCCGTGAGCAAAACGATTGTACTTGACCGATAAGGGGCTGTCAAGAAATGGCGGACACGCGGG
>JAEURL010000601.1 GCA_016789165.1 Anaerolineales bacterium
CACGGTCATATCCACCCAGGCGGAGCGCTCGCAGATGCGCTCGGCCACCTCGCCCACGTCCACCGCCAGCCGGCCCGGGATGCCGGCCGCCTCGCACCGCCGCTCGAATTCGGCCTTGATGGCCAGCGTGCGCGGATCGGAACGCGCCTCCGGCCCCGGCACCACGTACAGGCCCAGCACCCGCCCGCGTTCGCGGCGCGCCACCTCACCGGCCAGCGTCAGGGCCGCCCAGCCGGAGAGTGAGCCCGTCACGGGCACCAGCAGGTTGGTAAAGAGCCGGAACTCGGCGGCCAGGTTCTCGCCGGCCGAGTCGGCCTGCTCACGCCGCCACTCGCCGGGCACCACCCGGGCGATTTCGTCCACATCCCGCTCGCGCAGCCGGCCCAGCACCCGGCCGACGAAGCCGGCCAGGCCCAGCGGCGCCTCCGCCGCGCCCGGCCGGGGCGCCGCGCCCGCCTCATACTCCCAATCCAGGTACTCATCCACCAACAGCCGATAGCCGGAGACCGCCAGGTACAGGTCGGCCTCGGTGCGGCCGGAAAAACGCTCCAGCGCGTGCTGCTCGCGGATGACGCGCGCCACGGGCAAATAGACGTGGTCGTACCAATCCGTCACCGCCTCGGCGTCCGGCACCTCCCGACGCTGCTCCACGCCCAGCACGTACCGGTGCAGGCGGATGTGCCGTTCCAGCTCGGCGTAGTGCCCGAGCCGCGTCAGCTGCAGGTCGGCGCCGGGGCGCAGCTGATCCAGCTGCGTGCGCTCCAGGAACTCCACGTAGCGCGCCTTCAGGATCAGCTCGCGCGGGTCCGCGTCCGGCGTCAGCGGCACCCGGCTGCGGACCTCGGTGACGTAGGCTTCGACATGCGTGGCGCCGGTATCACGGGCCACGGACACGCGGTGGTTGCCGTCCAGGACGAAGTACGCCTCGCCCACCTGATAGACCTCGATCGGCGGCAGGCCGGCCGGCGCCACGAAGCGCTGCTTGACCTCGGCCCAGCGGTGCTCGTCGCGGTCGGTGAGCGGCAGGAAGTCGCGGGTGAAGTCCCCGGGCCGGCCCACACTGCCGACGATGGCCGCGATTGGGATCTCGCGCAGCGTGCGGCGGGAGGTCAGCTCCATGTGCAGGCGCTGGCGCACCTCCTCAAAATCCAACAGGTCGATCGAGCGGCCGGTCAGACGCGCCCAGATCTGCTCCAGTTCCGCCTGGAACCGGGCCCGCTGGAAGTTGCGCGTGAAACGGGAGTACTCCATCTGCCCAGGCCGCGTCAGTCGTGAAAAATCTGCTGCATGACGTCGAACTCGTTCCAGGTCATCCACTCTTCGGTGATCCGGCCGTTCTGGACCACGTTCTGAGTGATGCCCCACATGTACACCCGCCGGCCGGTCGGCGCCCCGTAGAGGCCCGGCCCGGTGTGCGTGCCCATCATGCTCCAGCGCGTGGCCGTGGTGTAGCCCTCGGCCTCGTTGCCCATCCAATACAGGTCGTCCACCGTGAAGGCCAGGTCCGGGAAGGCCGCGATCATGGAGAGCACGAAGGACTGCAGCTCGCCCACCCCGTAGAAGGCCCGGTCCGTCACCCCGTAGAAACGCACGTTCGGCGCGTAGGCGTCGGCGATCCGCCCCACCATCCGCCAGTTCCACACATAGTGGAAGGTCCGGCGCAGAAAGTCCTCCACCTCAAAGCCGGCGCCCGCCGGCGGCGGCAGGTGCGCGGGCTTGCCCTGCCCCGGCAGCCGGGCCGGCTCGCCAAAGCGCGGATCGTTCAGGGCGCCGTTCTGCCAGCGCCGGTTGCCCAGCTCGCGCGCCTTCTCGCGCAGGTCGTAGCCCATCTGCTGCAGCATGCTGGTGGTGTTGTAGATGACGTGCTCCAGGACAATCTCGTTGGCCACCGACACGCAGTTGGCCACCAGCCAGAACTGCAGTTTGCGGCCGGTGGGCGGCCCGAACTGGCTGAAGCCGGTGTGTGTGGCCTTCAGGACGGTCCGGTGCGAGGTGTAGAAGCCCACATCATCGTCGCCGGCCCAGACGATCTCATCCGCGATCAGGCGGATATCGGGGAAGGCGTTGATGAATTGCGCGGTGTTGGCGATGACCGGGTCGCGCCCCCAGTTCAGGCCATAGTCGTCGGTCACCGGCGTCCGGTGGCTGTACAGTTCGTAGATGTAGCCGACGTCCTTCTGCTCCCAGACCTTGTGGGTGGCGCGGACGATGAAGTCGATGATGTCGGTGTAGTGCGGCTCGAAGCCGCGCAGGCTCTGCCGGCGCGGGCCGGGCCGCAGCAGCTGCTGATCGGTGCCGAACTTGGTCCGCAGCGAGATGCTGTAGTCCGTGGGGTTGCGGCGCGGGCCGGTCTGATAATGCAGGGCGTGGGTGTCCAGGCGCGCGGCGTTCTCGGCCGGCAGGTAGGCGCTGGCCGGCGCAGCGCTGGTCGGCGACGGTTCGACGGGGGCGGCGGCAGGCTGTTCCGACATGACGGGATCTCCTGGTTGAGGGGCGCGGGAACGCGCAGAGCGGGCCACGGTCACTCCCTGAGAATCTGAGCCAGCACTTCAAACTCGTTGAACATCATCCACTCTTCCGTGATCTTGCCATCCTTGATCACATGCTGGGTGATGCCCCAGATATACACGCGCCGGCCGCTGGGCTTTCCGTAGACGCCCGGCCCGGTGTGCGTGCCCACCATGCTCCAGCGCGTGGAGGTGGTGAAGCCCTCGCGCTCGTTGCCCATCCAGTACTGGTCGTCGATGGTCACCATCAAGTCCGGAAACATCGAGATCAGGGAGATGACAAAGGCCTGATACTCGCCGCGCCCGTAGCCCTGGCGGTCGCTCGGGCCGAAGAAGCGCACGTTGGGCGCGTAGGCGTCGCGCACCTTGCCGAACATGCGCCAATTCCAGACGTAGTGGTACACGCGGCGCAGGAAGTCGCCGGGGTCGAAGGCGCCCGTGGGGGCCGGCAGGTACTCGGGCTTGCGGTGGCCGAGCTGGCGGTCCGGCTCGCCCAGGCGCGGGGCCAGCACGCTGTCCCATTGGACCTGGCTGCCGAACTCGCGCGCCTTGGCGCGCACGTCATAGCCCAACTGCTGGAGCTGGGCGGAGGTGTTGTAGAGCACCCACTCCTCGCGGATCTCGTTGGCGATGGTCCAGCACTCGGCG
>JAEURL010000582.1 GCA_016789165.1 Anaerolineales bacterium
AAGACCAGCGGCCCCGGCAGGCCGGACGAGTAGCTCAGGAAATGCTCCATGGCATTCCGGCGCTCCTCGGGCGTGCTGACCGGCAGGACGAATTGCGAGACCAATCGGTAGAACAGCTCGCGGACCACAAGCGGGATGGTCAGCGCGAAGGCGAAGGACAGGACCGCGCCCCAGAAATCAAGCCCGAAGACCAGGCTGGCGGCCGGATCGGCCATCACCCGTCGGAAAGGCTCATACAGGGCCAGCAGGTCGTCCACGTACAAAGCCAGCAGCAGCGCGAACAGGGCGAGCACGCCCAGGCCCCACAGGAAGCGCGGCTGGCGGTAGAACGGGATGGGTCGGCGGTACATGGGTTTCGATTGTAGTACGGAGGCGGGACAAAACACAACTCACGGCGCCGCCAGCTCGGCCAGTTTCACCCGGCCCTCGGGGAAGGCCGGGCTGGTCAGACGGACGCCGTCCGCCGGCCGGTAGAGGCCGGCGTAGAGCGTGTACGTCCCGGCCGGCAGCTCGGCCGGCACGTCCAGCCGGCGCTCGTCCACGATATATTCGCCGGGCAGCCAGCCCGTTACCGGGCGCGTCCAGCCGGCCGGCCCGCCATCCGATTGAGCGTAGACCACGCCGTCCGGGCCGATAAGGTGCACAAAGACGTGATAGGCCGCGCGGACCACGTCCACGGATTGCCAGATCAGGGTGACCGGCAGCGGCGCGCCGGGCGTGAGCGCGGCCGGCGCCGCCACCGCGTACAGGGCCACCGGCCCCAGGCCGGCCTGCAGGACCTGGCCGCGCCGGCCTTGATCGCCGTTGGCCTGGAGCGCGGGCGCCGTGAAGGTGCGCGCCGGCGCCGTGATCTCCAACGCCGTGAAGGGCGCCCGCGCGCCGGCCGCCTCCACGGCCCAGGTATAGCGGCCGGTCTCCAGGCCGGCCGGCAGCAGCACGCGCACCTGCTGGCGGACCGAGGCGGCGGTATCCGCGCCCGGGGTGGCGGAGCGCGCCCGGATCGCCTCCGCGTCCAGGCGGTCCCGGCCGGCCGCGTCCAACAGGCGCAGGCGGGCCTCGGCCGGCGCGCCCTGCCAACACAGCGTCACCGTCCGCTCGTCGCCGGGCGCGGCGGACTCCGCGCCAAACTCGGCCAGGCGCAGGCCGGGCAGGCCCACATCCGCCGCGCCGCAGGGCCGGCGCGCGGGCGCCGTGAGCGTGAACGGCCCCACCATCGCGCTCCCGATCACACGAAAGTCGTAGCGCGAGAACCCCGTCACCTGGACCTGATAGCGGCCGGGCGGGGCGCCGGCCAACGGCTGCAGCAGATAGGGGTCCAGCACGTATTGATCGACCGGCCAGAAATCGGTGCCGGGCGTGAAGCGCCAATCGCGCGGCCGGCCAGGGTCCCGCTCGCTCCAGGTGAAACCCTGCTCGTCCACCAGCGTTACCTCGAAGGCGTAGGGCACGCCCAGCGGGTGCTCGGCCCGCCAGAACAGATCCACGCGCAGCGGCTCATCGGCGGAGGCGCTCAGGCGGGGGGCCTCCCAGCCCAGCAAGGTCAACTCGCCGGAGAAGGATTGGCCGACAGGGTGAGCCACGCCGCGCAGGCCGTCCGCCTGAAGGCCGCGCCGCAGGAAGGGCGTGCGGCCGGAATCCCAGGCCAGCGGCCGGGCGAGGACCAGTGCCAGGGCCAGCCCGAGCACGGGCCAGGGCGGGCGCGCCGGCCGGCCGACCGGTTCAGCGAGCACCCGGGGGCCGGCCACGAGCAGGCCCAGGCCGAAGACGGCCAGCGTCAGCAGCGAAAGGGCCTGGCCGGCGGTCCGCGGCCCAGTATCGCCAAAGGTGAAGGTGAGGGTGTGCGCGCCGGCCGGCACATCCACGGCCATCAGGCCGTCCGGCGCGGTGACGCGCACCTCGGCTGGGGCGCCATCCAGAACCGCGCGCCAGCCGGGAAAGTAGAACTGCTGATAGATGAAGGTGATCGGCGCCGGCGCGTCGATCGCAAATTGATCATGATAGGGCGTGACGGCCTGCCATTCGACCGCGGCGCCGGGCGCGCTGAAACGTGGCCGGGCCTCCGGGCTGCGCCGCGCGGCGGCGTCGGCCGGCAGTTGCTGCACGGCGCGCGGCAGGTATTCCCCCACGGTGGTGGTGCCGATGAAATCCGGTGGCAGCTCAAAGGCCGCCAGGTCAGCCAGGCCGGGGCGGGCTGGCACCGGCTCGTAGGGCGGCGAGGCGAAGGGCAGGCCGGTTAAGACCAGCCCCAAGGCCGCCAGCGATACGGGCCACTCCAAGGAAGGCCGGGAAGAAGAGGAGACTCTCGCACCCTCATCCCAAGGACAGAACAGCGCGCCGGCAGCCAGGGCGCTGAACAGGGCCAGCGGGCCGAGCAGCCGCCAGGGGAAAAGCGTCAGGCGCAGAAGGGGCACGGCATCCCACAGCGGCCGGGAGAGCGGATGGATGAGGGCCACTCCAGCGACGATGGCGCCGGCCCAGAACAGCAGCTGGGTCCGCTGAGCGGAGGGCCGCGGCAGCCAGCGCATCAACGCCAGGGCCGCGAGCAGGAGGGCGGCCAGCGGCAGAGGCCGGGCGACCGGCGGGTTGAGCAAGTCCGGGTCCACGGGCGCGCGCAGCTGGGCCGTCAATTCCGCCAGCGAAAGAAAGTTGGCGGAATAAAGCATGCCGCCGTTCTGGGTGCCGCGCTCGATCTGGACGAGGCCGGATTCCAGCAGGGCCGGCAGCCAGAAAAAGGCGGTCAGGCCGAGGGCCAGGCCGAACGGGAGCATGGCCAATACCCAGGGCGGGCAGGCCCAACGCCAGATGAAAGCCGAGGGCGCCGGCCGGCCGGCGCGCCGCAGCCGGGCGCCCTGCCACACTTCGAAGGCGCCATAGGCGAGCACGAAAGGCATGGCCTGCAGGGTCACGCCGTGATGGGAGAAGAGGCAGCCGGCCAGGGCCAGGCCCGCCCACCAAGCTGCGCGCGCATCGCCGCGCGCCGCGCGCCGCAGATACAGCAGGGCCAACGGCAGGAGGGCGAGCGCGAGTGATTCCGGCAGGGAGCCGCGGATGTGGGCGTCGTAGAGCAGGTAGGGGCTGTAGACGTAGGCCGCGCCAGCCAACAGGCCGGCCGCCTCTCCAAACAACTCCTGGGCCAGGGCGTAGGCCGTCCAGGCGCTCAGGATCAGGGTCAGGGCGCCGGCGGCCTGGTAGGCGGCCAGGAAATCCAGGCCCAGCCGATGGCCGGCCACGATCAGCAGGTGCGCCAGATAGGGGAAGTAATTGAAGACCGGATACCCGTAGCCGAAGACCAGGTCTGGGGCCCAGCGCGGCAACCAGACGCCGGCCGGCAGCAACCGGTCGAGCTGAATGGCGCGATACAGGTGCGTCAGGGCATCATTGGTGCGGGGCAGGGCGTCAGGTTGAAAGAAGGGCCAGGCGGCTGGGAGGGCCAGCAGGCCCAGCGCCAGGAAAGGCCAATACGGGCGAAGGCGGGACACAGGGCAAGTATAAATCAGGCCAAGGACGGAAGACGCCGGCCGGCCGAGCGGCGACGATACACGTTCGAACGCGGCCCGTCAGGCCAATTGGGAACCGCGCGTGACGGGCAGACGTTTAAGCATCAGGCCGGTGACGGCTCTTATGTCGTCCGCCGCCCCCATTTGTTCCGAGTACAATCAAGCCCATGAGTGAAACTGCCGCTCCGCCCCTGGAAAAGCCGCGCCGCTTCCATTTCAACTGGGTCATCCCCGCCCTCCTTCGGCCGCGGGCCGCCTTCCGGCAGATCGCCGAACACGCCGGCGACGCCTGGCTGACCCCGCTGCTCGTCCTCACACTGGCGGAACTGGCCCGCGTGCTGGCGGTGGGCAATGTGCGCCAGGTTCTGGCGGCCAGCGGTCAGGTGACCCTGCCGCCGGATTTCCAATACTGGCCCCCCACCATGCAGGAGCAGTTCATGCAGGCCCAGCAGGCTGTCTCCGGCCCGGTGTTCCTGTACGTCCTGCCCGGCTTCGTGGCCCTGATGGGCATCTGGCTCGGCTGGCTGCTGCTGGCCGGCATCCTGCACTTGGTGTTGACCATGCTCGGCGGCCGCAACCCCACCCGCAACGCCCTGAACGTGGTGGCCTGGGCGGCGCTGCCGCTGGCCGTGCGCAGCCTGGTGCGCGCCGGCTTCGCGCTGAGCACTCAGACCTTGATCACCAGCCCCGGCCTGGCCGGCTTCGCGCCGTTGGACGCGACCTTGTTGAGCGCGGTCCTGCGGGCCCTGGGCAGCCAGATTGATATCTACTTCATTTGGTATACCCTGCTGACCCTGCTGGGCGCGCGGCTTGCCTCCGGCCTGCCGACCGGCAAGGTGGTGGCCGGCGGGTTGGCGGCGGTGCTGATTGTGCTGGCGCTGCAGACCGCGCCCGGGCTGGTGGTCGGGCGCTTCGAGGGCCTGGAAGCCCTGCGGTCGCTCTTCTGACGATGACTGACAGCGCGCCCTTCATTCAAGTCACCGGCCTGCACAAGCGGTTCCAAATGGGCCGCGAGACCGTGCATGCCCTGGCCGGCGTGGACCTGGCCCTGGCGCGCGGCACCTTTGCGGCCGTCATCGGCCCGTCCGGGTCCGGCAAAAGCACGCTGCTCTATCTGGTCGGCGGGCTGGACCGGCCCAGCGGCGGGCGCATCCAGGTGGCCGGCCAGGCCCTGGACGACCTGGACGAGAACCAGTT
>JAEURL010000640.1 GCA_016789165.1 Anaerolineales bacterium
TGCCTCCAATTAACCACTATCGTCATTGTAGTGTGCTTCGCCCTTTACAATTTTGGCAAAATCTCCTTTGACAGCGCAAGATGGATTGCCTTGGCAGCCATGTTAATCATACTTGTCGCAGGATTGATGCTCTCATCCAGGCGAAAGAATCACTAGACATCAGTTAATCGCCATCGCGCAGATTGGCTATCGCCGCTTCATACGCGAGAGCACCAGCAGCCAGTTGGGACCGGTCAAGGGCGGTGGCGCCGCCGCGCGGAATAAATGCTGAAACGCAAGGCAAGCCGCCCCGCCCGTGCCGCCTGCGGCAGGGGCGGCGTGGCCTTGCGCATCGGCGCTTTATGCCTAGCGGTCGTGACCCTTGATCCGGCCCGGCGGCTGCCGGATGATCGCTCGCGTGAAGCGGCGAAGCCCCATCCTTATGATCGACTCACCTGGTCTTCACAGAGCCGTTGGCCCCCAGCGTGCCCTTCGCCTTCCCGCCCTCGGCCATTGCCAGCAGGCCGGCCCGGAGCGCGCGCACGGCCTCGGCCTGAGCATCGTTGAGCGTTCCACGCCGGAGCGAGTCCACCAGCGCCACCAGTTGGCCGACGTGCAGAGGTCCAGCCTGCTGGCCTTCCGGCAGCTTCATCTGCTTCTCAATTTGCGCCATTGCGCCGTAGTAGTCGGCGGCCACCGTCCCGTCATACAGCCGGGCATAGCCCAACGTGGTGTCGATGTATCGGTGGCCGAGCACCTTCTGGACGGTCACAATCGGCGCGCCGGCGTTGAGCAACATCGTGGCGCATGAATGTCTGAGTTGGTGCGGGGTCACATGCACCCCGCAGCGCCGGCCGTAGGTCACCAGCCGCTGCCGGCAGTAGAAGCGCCCCAGCGGAAAATGCCGGAAAACAAAGAGATTCTCGGGCATTTCGGCCTCCCGTTCGCGCACGGCCAGATAGGCCCGCAGCGCGGCCAACGCCTCGGGGCTGAGGTAGACGTGGCGGTCGTTCAGGCCCTTGCTCTCTTCGATGCGCACCTGGCGCTGCTCCCAGAGCACGTCACTCAGAAGCAGCCGGCGGACCTCGCCCGTGCGCAGGCCGCAGTGCAGCATCAACAGCACCCAGGCCCGGTCCATCAGGCCCAGCTGCCGGACGCTCGGGTTCTTCGACGTGGCATCCTTCTCGACCTCGGCCAGCACCTTGCGCAGCTGTTCAGCAGGAACGTCCTTGGGCAGGTTGCGCTCGACCGTGAACTGCTCCAGCGCCAGCATCTGCGCGTTGACCGGCCGGCCCTGGGCCGCGACCCAGCGCAGCAGGGCCTGGAGCCAGTAGAGCTCGATGTTGAGCGTCTTGAGGTGGATGCCCTCGGCCAGGCGTGAGTCGGCGTAGGCCAGCCACTTCCTGGGTGCGATCTCGTCCAGGCTGGCAAATGGCTCGTGCTCGCTCAGCCAGCGCAGGCCGCGGGTGAGATGTGAGAGGTAGTTGCCCATGCGCTCCCACTGCCGGTCAAGGGCCCAGCCCCGGCGGGTGTGCTGCGCGTGCTCGCGGACATCGGCCTGGAGCCAGGCGGGCAGGCCGCGCAGGTAGTACGGCCAGTTGAGGGCCTTCTCAGGCGTGGGCGTGTGATTGCGCCGGCGCAGGAAGACGGTGAGCTTCGCCAGGCCCTTCAGGTAAGTCTCACGAGTGCCCTGCCGGCCGTAGTGGCCGGCGATGTACTCGCGCACCGGTTCCAGGTCCTTCTCGGGGTCGAGCTGGCGCCAGGGCTGCTCCAGCAGGCCGAAGGCCAGCCGGGCGGCGACGGTGTAGAGCTGCAAAGCGGACGGGCCGTAGCCGGTCTCGATCAACCAGTCGCGGAAGGCCGCGTAGCAGGCCTGGTTGCTGGCCGGCCAGGCAGAGAGCGGCTTGATCCGGGGGTCGGAGAAGCGGGAGCGCGTGGCCATGCTCACAGCTCCTTCAGCGACAGGCGCCGGGCGATCTCGACCATGGCGGCGTCGTAGTCGGCCTGGACCTGTGTGCCCGAGACGTGCAGGTAAGTCTCGGTGGTGCGCAGGCGCACATGGCCGAGGAGTTGCTGGATCGTGGTGATCGGCACGCGCGCTTCGACCAGGTGCCGGCCGAACGTGTGCCGGAGCTGATGGCACGACATGCGGATGCCAGCCTGCCGGCAGTAGGCGCCGAGGCGCTTCTGCACGCCGCTGATGGAGAGTGGCCCGCCGAAGCGGTTGACGAACACGGCGTCGTGCTCCGTCTTCGGTCGGGCCTCCAGCCAGGCCAGCAGCGCGGTGAGCGGCTGGGCGGCCAGATAAGCCACCCGCTCGCTCTGGCCCTTGCCGTGCAGCCATAGCCGGGGCAGGCTCCCCGGTGTGGGCTCCAGGTAGATGTCTG
>JAEURL010000646.1 GCA_016789165.1 Anaerolineales bacterium
AAGAACTTGGCCGTGTCCAGGATCAGCTCGGCGCCGCGGGCCGCGAGCCAGGCGTCGTCGCCGGTCGCCCGCCAGTACTGGTGCGCGGCGTAGGCCACGTCGGCCGAGATGTGGATGGCCAGGTCGCCCGTCCACACCCGCGCCAGCTTCTTCTTGTCGTTGAAATCCGGCACCCAGGTGGGGGTGACCTCCTCGCCGGTGTCGGCGCTCTCCCAGGCGAACCAGGCGCCCGCGTAGCCGGCGGCCTGCGCCTTGGCGCGCGCGGCCGGCAGCGTGTGGTAGCGATAGTCGAGCAGGTTGCGGGCGATGGCGGGCGCCGTGTAGGTGAACAACGGCAGCATGAAGATCTCGGTGTCCCAAAAGGCGTGCCCGCGGTAGCCGAAGCCGGAGAGCGTTTTGGCGCCGATGTTCACCCGGTCGTCGTGGCGCGGCGCCGCAATCAACAGCTGGAACAGGTTGAAGCGCACGGCCAACTGGGCCTCGTCGTCGCCCTCGATCACGACATCGCTGCGGGCCCACTCCTGGGCCCAGGCGGCGGCGTTGGCCTGGACGGCGGCCGGCCAGGCGGGCGCCGCCAGCCCGTGCGCGACCGCGCGGTCCACCAGTTCAGCCGGCGGCGCGTCCCGCGAGGTGAAGACGCTCACCACTTTCTCGACGGTCACTGGCCGGCCCGGCTCGGCCGGGACACTCAGGACCAGGGTGGGCGCGTCCGGCACATCCCAGAACTGGCCGCCGGCCGCCGACCCGGCGGCCGGCTGAAAGCGCATGGCGTAGACGACCTCCCGGCCGGAGCGCCGGGTGCGGGAGTGCAGGAAGGCGCTGGCCGCGCGGCGGCCCTGGGCCACGCCGCGCCAGTGCAGCAGGCCGTCGTTGTCCATGCGCCCGTCCAGGCCGGCGCGGAACTCCAGCGTGCCCGCGAACTCCGGGATGACCGTGCAGCGCAGGTAGAGCAGGTGCTCGTCGGCCAGCGACGCGAAGCGCTCGAAGACCAGGGTGGCCGTGCGGCCGGCCGGCGAGCGCCAGCGCACCGTGCGGGTGAGCAGCCCGGTCCGGAGATCCAGGCTGCGCTGGCAGGCCGCCACCGTGCCGGCGGCGAGCCCAAACCGTTCGCCGTCCAAGTGCACGGTCAAGGGCAGCCAGTCCGGCGCGTTGACGAGTTCGGTCACCACCACCGGCGCGTCGTCAAAGAGGCCGTGGATGAAGGTGGCGCGCCGGTCGCCCGGATCACCTTCCTCGAGCGCGCCGCGTGTGCACAGGTAGCCGTTGCCAAGGGTGAAGATGGTCTCGTGGTGCAGCTGAGACGAGGGGGTGAATGAGTCTTGAGTGACGGTCCACATAGCAGCCTGAAGCAGGCCGCTGGGAGGGGCCGGCGCCTGACCGGGCCTCTCCCAGCGGGGATGCGCGGGATTAGCCTTCTTTGGAGCCGGAGGTGGCGATGCCCTGGATGAAGTAGCGCTGGAAGACGAAGAACAGCACCAGGATCGGCAGGGTGTTGAAGAGCGAGCCGGCCAGGATCACCGAGTACAGGGTGTAGTACTCGCCGCGGAACCACTGCAGGCCCAGCGGCAGGGTGAAGTTCTCGGGCGTGCGCAGGATGAGCAGCGGCTCCATGAAGCGGTTCCACTCGCCCTGGAAGGTGAGCAGGGCCAGGGTGAGCAGCTGGGTCTGGCTGACCGGCAGCACGATGCGGAAGAACGTGCCCCAGCGGCTGGTGCCGTCCATCTCGGCGGCCTCTTCCAGCTCCTTGGGGAAGCTCTTGTAGAACTGCGTCATCATGAAGACGCCGAAGGCATCCACCACGTTGGGCAGGATGACGCCCTCCAGGCGGTTGAGCAGGTTGAAGCCGGTGGGGATGGTCAGGCCGCCCAGCTCCAGGCCGCCCTTGACCACGCCCGGCCCGATGATCAGGAATTTCGGGATCAGGGTGACCACGCCCGGCATCATCATCGAGACCAGCATGGCGTTGAACAGCAGGCCCTTGAACGGGAAGTTCAGGCGCGCGAAGGCGTAGCCGGCCATCGAGCAGAACAGGACGCGCGCCGCCGTGGTGACGACCGAGATGACCAGGCTGTTGGACAGCCAGCGCGGGAACAGGTCAAAGGAGGTCAGGACGGTGGCGTAGTTCTTGAGCGTGAAGGGTGTCGGCCACCACAGCGGCGGCGTGTAGGCGTTTTCCACCGGTTTGAGCGAGTACACCAGGGTGAAGTACAGGGGCGCCAGGCAAAGCAGGGCCCAGCCGATCAGGATGGCGTAGAAGAACGGGTTTTTCAGCCGCTCCCACGGGCTGCGGGCGGGGCGCTGGAGGCCGGCGGCGGCTGGCTGAGTGAGGGCAGTCATAACGGCCTCCGATCAGGCGTTGGCGGAGCCGCTGCCTTCGATGACGCGGCGCTGCAGGAGGGTGATGGCCAGGATGATCAACGTCAGGATGATGGCCAGCGCCGAGGCCTGGCCCATCTTGATGGTGGTATCCCGGAACGCCCACTTGTAGATCAGGTAGGTGATGGTGGTGGTCGAGTCCAGCGGGCCGCCCTGGGTCATCACGTACAGCTGGTCGAAGACCTGGAAGCAGCCGATGACGCCCACGGTGACGACGAAGAAGATCACGGGCCGCATCAGCGGGATGGTGACGTAGAAAAACTGCTGGATCTTGCTGGCGCCGTCGATGGCGGCCGCCTCATAGATGGCGGCCGAGATGTCCTGCAGGCCGGCCAGGAAGATGAGCATGAGCGTGCCGCTGGTGGTGAAGACGTTCATGCCCATGATCACGTAGAACGCGGTCTGCGGCTGGCCCAGCCAGTCCCAGTTCAGGCCCACGATCTGGTTGACCACGCCGCGCGCCGCGAACAGCCAGACGAAGATCAGCGAGATGACCACGGACGAGGTGACCGAGGGCAGGTAGAAGAGGGTGCGGAACAGCCGCCGGAAGCGGAGCTGCTGATCCATAGCAAAGGCCAGCACCAGGCTGACGATGGTCTGGAGCGGGACGACGATCAGCACGTACTTGAAGGTGTTGGGCAGGGCCTTCTGCAGGAAGAGCTCGTCGCCCAGCACGCGCTGATAGCCCTCCAGTCCCCACCATTCCGGCGGGCGGAGCAAGTTGTACCGGGTGAATGAAAGGTAGATCGCCCACCCGATCGAGAAGATGATGAAGGTGAAGAAGACAAACAGCCACGGCGAGATGAACAGGTAGCCCGTCAGCGCCTCGCCCCAGCGTTTGCGGCGCGCGCTCGCAGTCGTCAGAGTGGACATGGCAGTGCTCCAGTGGCGGGCGCGGGCGGCCGGCCGCACCCGGCGCCCTCCCGCGGGTGTACCGCGGCCCGCGGGAGGGGTGGGTCAGGTGAGCGGCCGGCCACGGCGCGGGCCGCGGCCGGCCGTTTACCGCTTACTGGCTGTTCAGGGCGTCCCGCACCTTCTGGGCCGCCGCGCCAAAGGCTTCCTGCGCGGGCTTGCCTTCCTTGTACATGCTCTCCAGGGCCTTGCCCATCTGGTCGATCACGTCCGAGCTGACCGGCCCGAAGAAGAAGGGCTGGGCGTTCTCGCCGGCGAGCGAGCCGCGGAAGATGGCCGAGGAGGCCGGGTTGTTCTTGAGGTAGTCGCTGTCCTTGAGCGCGACGCGCGTCGGCAGGGCGAAGCCGCTTTCCAGCACCTGCTGCTGGCTGGCCGCGTTGGTCAGGAACTCCACCACCTTCCAGGCCGCATCGGGGTTCTTGGTGTTCTGGGTGAGGCCCCAGGCCACAGTGAAGATCAGGTTGCCCTTGCCGCCGGGGCCGGCCGGGGGCAGCACCACGCCGTACTTGGTGCTCGGGAACTGGTCGCGCAGATACGGGATCAGCCAGCCGCCCTCGTACACCATGGCGAACTGGCCCTTGCCGAAGGCCGTGCCCTGCCAGCCTTCGCCCACGTCGCCGGGCAGGGCGCCGCTGCCATCGGCCTTGAAGCCGGTGTAAAAGTCGGCGGCGCCGAGCACCGGCTCGGAGTCCAGGGTGGTGTCCGTGTAGTCGGCGTTCATCAGCGCGCCGCCGTTCTGGAAGGCGAAGATCGGGAAGCGGCCGCCGTCGGCCGGCACGCCCAGACCGTAGACCGGCAGATCCTGGTTGCTGGTGTCGGTCAGCTTCTCGGCCGCGGCCTTCAGATCGTCCCACGTCCAGCTGTCGGTCGGCTCAGCCAGGCCGGCCTTGGCGAACAAGTCTTTGTTGTAGAACAGGCCCAGGGTGTTGAAGTCCTTGGGGATGCCGTAGACCTTGCCGTCGAACGTGAAAGCATCCAGCAGCGCCGGGATGAAGTCCGCCTTCTGGGTGCCGGTGCCGGCCATCAGGTCGTCCAGCGGCAGCAAGACTTCGTTCTTGGCCAACTCCTGCCACCAGGCCACGTCCATGTAGAAGACGTCCGGCTCGGTGCCGGAGGCGATGGCGGTCAGCAGGGCTTGCTTGTAGTCGCCGGTGATCGGCTCGTACTTGACGATGATGTCCGGGTTGGCGACCGAGAACTTGTACAGCAGCGATTCGAGCAGGGCGGTCTCGGACGGGCTGGAGGCCCAGCCGGAGAGGCGGATGGTCACCTGCTCGGCCGGCTTTTCAACGATCTGGGTGGCGACCTTTTCCACCACCTGGGTTTGAACTTCCTTCACCACCTGGGTCTGGACGATGACCTGCGGGGTGGGGGTGGCGGCCGGCGCACACGCCGCCAGTAGCAGCGCCAGGGCGCTGAATGCGGTCAGGGCTTGATACAGCCGTTTCATGAAAGTCTCCTCCGAATAGGGCCTAGGGATGGTTGTCACAATCCGCGAGTCGTGTTAAAACGGGGACAGCCCCGGTTTCTGGAAACGTCAGTTCGGTCGTTCACCTCCTTCCCGGCGGTGGACAAGGGCGTGTGTCTGGCGCGGTTCTGGCCTGCGAAACCTGCTCCGCGCCGGCACGGGCGGCGTATGTCAGGGCCGGGGCCCATTTGGATCAGTTCACAGGCGGTCTTCAGCCTGAATCGTTCGAAAAAGCCTGCGCGCTGCTGGCCCGCACGATCAGTTCCGGCGGGAGCAGGA
>JAEURL010000665.1 GCA_016789165.1 Anaerolineales bacterium
GCCACCTATCTGGCCGGCAAGACCACAGTGGAGCAGTGGTTTTTCGGCCAGGTGATGAAGCAGACCAAGGGGCGCGGCAACCCGCAGATCATCCGCGCGATCCTCGCGCGTCAACTCGAGGCCCGGCGCCAGGCGCCGGCCGGCGGCTGAACCCCACCCTGCGCCGCCTTCCACCCCATCAGGAGCATGGCATGACGAGTAAGAGTTTCAATCCATTCGAGGTCGCCCAGCAGCAATTCGACCAGGCGGCCGACCAGCTTAAGCTGGATGACCACGTGCGCGCCATCCTGCGCTGGCCGATGCGCGAGTTCCGCTTCCAGATCCCGGTGCGCATGGACGACGGCTCGATCAAGATCTTCTTCGGCTACCGCGTCCAGCACAACGACGCGCGCGGGCCGGCCAAAGGCGGCATCCGCTTCCACCCCAACGAGACCCTGGACACGGTGCGCGCCCTGGCAATGTGGATGACCTGGAAGTGCGCGGTGGCCGATATCCCGCTGGGCGGCGGCAAAGGCGGCGTGGTGGTGGATTCGGCCACGCTCTCGGTGGGCGAGAAGGAACGGCTGTGCCGCGGCTTCATCGACGGCATCTGGAAGAACCTCGGCCCGCGCATCGACGTGCCGGCCCCGGACGTGGGCACCACGCCGCAGATGATGGGCTGGATGATGGACGAGTATTCCAAGCTCACCGGCCAGTACGTGCCCGGCGTCATCACCGGCAAGCCGGTGGGCAGCGGCGGCTCGCTCGGCCGCACCGAGGCCACCGGCTTCGGCGTGATCTTCACCATCCGGGAGGCCATGCGCCACCTCAAGCTGGAGGCGGCCCGCTGCACGGCCGCCGTCCAGGGCTTTGGCAATGTCGGCCAGTACGCGGCCATCGGCTTCAGCGAACTGCTGGGCGGCCGGGTGCTGGCCGTCTCCTGCTATGACCGGCACGACAAGACCGCCTACACCTTCGGCCGGCCGGACGGCGTGGACGGGCGCTTCCTCCAGTCCATCACCGACCAGTACGGCACCATCGACAAGGCCAAGGCCCAGGCGGCCGGCTACGTGATTGAGGGCGGCGACGCCTGGCTGAGCAAGGACGTGGACGTGCTGATCCCGGCCGCCCTGGAGGGCCAACTCACGGCCGAGACGGCGGACCGGATCAGCCCGCAGGTGAAGATGGTGGCGGAGGGCGCCAACGGCCCCACCACGCCGGAGGCCGACGCCGTGCTCAAGCAGCGCGGCATCTTCCTGATCCCGGACTTCCTGTGCAACGCCGGCGGCGTGACGGTCTCGTACTTTGAGAGCGTCCAGAACGACGCCAACTACTACTGGGAGCACGAGGCCGTGCTGCGCCGGCTGGATCAGAAGATGGGGGCCGCCTTCCAGGGGGTGCTGAAGATGGCCCTGGCGCACGACGTGTACATGCGCGACGCCGCCTACATGGTGGCCATCGACCACGTCGTCAAGGCGATGGAGCTGCGCGGCTGGGTATAACGCTGCAGGCGGGCAAGAAAACGCCGGCCCCACCAGGCCGGCGTTTTTGTTTGTGGCCGCGCGGCGGGCTTACGCGTCCGGCACCAGCAGCGCCAGGGCCTGGCCCTGGAGGTCGTCCATGATCACCTCCAGGTGGTGCCCGCCGCGAAAGTCGGCCACTTCGATCAGGCGCAGGCAGTCCGCCAGACCCTGGCCGGCCGGCAGCCGGTCCGCCAGGCGGTTGGGCGTCTCGTAAAAGAAGGCGCGGTTAAAGCGGCTGGCCGGGTCGTCCAGGCTGACGGCCAGCGGGTAGATCTGGGCCTCCATCAGGTCCTGGAAGAAGTGCGTGCCCAGCGAGGGCTCAGGCGCCGGCCCCACGCCCCGGCCGGAGAGCTCCACCAGCGCGGCGGCGTTGTGAATATCGGCGTAGCTGACGTAGACGCCCAGGCCTGGGTTGGTGGTGCCCCAGCGCCCCGGCCCCACCAAGATGAAGGTCTTCTCGCCCAATGCGGCGTTCAGCTGGGCGATGGCCTGGGTGAGGGCGGTCCGGCAGGCCGGCGCCTGCAGGGCGAAGTAGCCCTCCGGCGGCACGAAGACCACGTAGCGGAGATGGTTCAGGTACCCCTGCGGCACCATGAAGCGCGTGCCGAAGACCACGGATTCGGGCGCGGGATGGCGCGGCAGGGCGGCGGCCGCCGGCCGGCGCAGCATGCTCTGCGGCCGGCACTGCAGCAGGCTGATGGCCACCTGCGGCGGCGCGCCCGGCGTCTCCTGCAGGGCCAGCGTGAACTCCAGATCGACGGCGGTGTGGTAACGCTCCTCCAAGGTGCGCAGCATCCGCGAGAGCAGGGCGGCGGCCGGCGTGCGGCGCACCAGGCCGTCGAAGGTGAGCACCAGCCGCGGCACGTCCGCGGCCGTCAGCGTCCCGCGCGGCGCGGTCAGGAAGCCGTCGTCGTCCAACTGTGCCAGGTAGCGCAGCCAGGGATAGCGCGGCGTGAGCACCTCGGCCGCCGGCAGGCAGCACGGCGCGTTGGCCTCCAGGTCCAGCACATCCACGCCGTGCTGCGAGTAGAAGCGCAGGGCTTCCGGCGTGTCGTCCGGCTGCAGGGTGGGATGGCTCAGCGCGATCAGGTGCGGGTAATCGTTGCCGACGCGCTCCACGGCCCGCGTGCCCAGCCCCCACACCAGCCGCACAAAGCCGGCCTCCGGCCGCAGGGCCGGCGACCAGCGGTACAGGTTGCGGCTGAAGGCCACGCCGGCCGCAAACGGCAGATAGTAGCGGCCGAACCGCTCGCCCTGCACCGCCTGGATCAGGACCGCCATGCGCTCGTCGTAATCCTGCAGGCCTTTGCCGCGCCGGTAGAGCAGGGCCTCCGGCTTGAGCGTGCTGGCGTAGATACGGGCAATGGCCGTGGTCAGCGCGGCCAGGTTCGCGGCCGGCGTCCCCTGGTTCGGGCAGAAGACGCTGTCGTATTTGCCGGCGAAGGAAGTGCCGAAGTTATCTTCCAGCTGGCTGGACGAGCGCACGATCAGCGGCCGCGGGCCGACGCGCGCCAGCATGGCGGCCAGCGCCTGGACGATCTCGGGCGGGAACCGGCCGGCCTGGAACTCGGCCTGGATCTGCGCGTACTCGGCGCGGATCTGGGCCTCCGGCTTGTACTTCTGCTCGTTCCAGTGCATCAGCCCGTTCATGGCCATGAACAGGTAGATCAAGTCCGAGCCCAGAAAGTACGACTCGGGCACGCGCAGGGCGGCCCGCACCGCCGGGTCGCCGGCCTCGGTCAGGATGCGCGCCGCCAGCAGCATGCCGGCCGCCTTGCCGCCGATGCGGCCCTGGCCGATCTTGTGGGCGTAGATGCCGGCCAGGTCCTCCAGGGTCAGCCACTCTTTGGCGACGTTGATGTAGGGGAGCTGGTCGCTGATCAGGCGCCGGATCAGGGCCACCTTGAGGTCGCGCGCGCCGGCCGCCAGCCGCTCCCGGTCCCGCGCCGGCAGGCGCTCGATGGCCTGCGCTTGGGCGAACAGCGCGCTCTCCGGCACCAGGTCCGGGTCGGCCGCCGTCAGCGGCGGGGCTTCCTCCGGCGCGTCGGCGGCCGGCCCCGCGCGCTGCCAGATCGGCTGGGCGCGCACCCGCCCGCGCTGGACCATCAGACCCGGTCCGCGGCCGGCCTGCACGTCGTCGTCGTCCACCATCTGCAGGTCCAGGGTGAAGCAGGCCGGCCGGGCATTGCGGCAGCCCAACTGGCGGCGGCGCTCGGCCAGGCCGGCCTCCAGCGCCCCCGCCAGCATGTGCAGGGCCGCGCTCTTGCGCTCCACCCAGGCCACCAGGTTGAGCCCGCCGCGGCTGCCGCCGTTGGCGTCGAGCAGGCGCGCGCCCGGCTCGCCCTCGGCGCGGTAGAGGGCCTTGACGGTCGGGTCCATCCGGCCCACGAACTCACTCACCTGGCGCGCCAGGCTGTCACCCAGCGCGCCGCACACCTCGCAGCGGCCCTCGCGCAGGGCCTGGCGCGCCTGCGGCACGCTGCCGCCCAGCTTGACGGCGGCGCAATCCGCCAGCGCCTGCTCCACCAGCCGCTCGGCCAGGGTTGGGTCAAGTTCAACGGCGGCCATCTTGCCTGCCCCCGCTTTCCCGAATGAAGAGCCGCGGTCAGGCCGGCACCTTGCCGCGCACCACACGGCGCGCCTTGGGCCGGGCCCGCTTGAGCCCGTTGCCATTCGCCCCGCGCGGCTCGGCCGCCGGGCGCGGCGTCAGCGCCTCCCAGATGGGCAGCGGGCGCTCGTAGCCGGCCAGCTTCAGCCCGGTCAGCGCGGCCGTGTTCAGGTCCATGGCGCGCAGGTCTTCGGTGGTCAGCTCGGCGATGGCGCGGTGGCCGGAGAGCATGGTCAGGATCTTGACCTCTTCGGCGCTGGCGTGGATGAAGTTGGCCAGCCGCCGGCCGCCCTCCACCGGGTCCAGCCGCGCGCGCAGTTCCGGCTTCTGGCTGGTGATGCCGTACGGGCAATTGCCCTTGTGGCAGGCGTAGCAGGCGCGGCAGCCCAGGGCGATCTCGGCCGCGCTGCCGAAGCCGACCGCGTCCGCGCCCAGCGCCAGGGCCTTGAAGGCGTCCAGGCCGCTGCGGATACCGCCCAGCGCGATCAACTTAACTTTGCGGTGCACGCCGTAATCCTTGAGAGCCTGGACGGCCGGCGGGATACAGGCGATGGTGGGGATGCCCACGCCCTGGGTGACGATATCGGGCGAGCAGCCGGTGCCGCCCACCAGGCCGTCGATGCTGATCGCGTCGGCGCCGGCCTCGATGCAGGCGGCCACGTCGGCGTACGGCCGGGAAGGCCCCAGCTTGAACAGGATGGGCAGCTGGTAGTCGGTGACGTCACGCAGGAAGGCCACCATGTGGCGCATGTCGTCCAGCGTCTGCACGTCGTAGTAGCGGCACGGGCTGAGGGCGTCCGAGCCCACCGGCACGCCGCGCACACGGGCCACGTCTTCGGTGACCTTGGAGCCGAGCAGGTGGCCGCCCATGCCGGGCTTGGCGCCCTGGCCGATCTTCACCTCGACGGCGTCGCCGGCGTTGACGTAGTCCACCGAGACGCCCCAGCGCCCAGTGGACCATTGGATGATCAGGTAGCCGCCGGGGTCCCACTGTTTGCGCGTGCGGGCCTCGTCGGCGAAGCCGCGCGCCAGCCAGGCCTCGGCCGGCACCAGGCCGCCTTCGCCGGTGTTGGTGGCGATGCCGGTCATGGCCGCGCCGATGGCCAGGGCCTGCTTGGCCTCCAGGCTCAGCGCGCCAAAGGACATGGCCGCCCAGACGAAGGGCAGCTTGAGGCGCAGCGGGCGCTCACAGGTATCGGCGCCGATGACCACTTCCAGGTCGCACTCTTCGCGGTATTTGTCGCGCGGCGCGGCGCTGGCGATCTGGCTGGGCACCACCGTGATCATATCGAAGTTGGGGGTGGGCCCCTGCGTGCCAAAGCCGCGCAGCAGGTACTCGCCGGTTTGGGCCTTGGCGTGCACTTCCTCCACCGCGGCCAGCGTCCATGGGTAGCGGCTGAGGTATTCAGACTCGGCCGGGTTGACGCGGATGGCGTCGGCCGGACAGAACTCCGAGCAGATGCGGCAGCCCACGCAGGCGTTGTAGTTCTGGATGTGCATCTGGCCGGTGGCCAGGTCCAGGACATACACGCCGTGCGGGCAGACTTCGGCGCAGGTGGCGCACTTGCCCGGCATCTGGGCGTTGAGGCAGGCTTCGCGGTTGACACTGACACAAAAGGCGCCTACGACAGCCATGGCGTCCTCCTAGTTGTAGAACGGCTTCGCCGAGGCGGCCACGATCTTCTTGAACTGGGCCGGATCAGCCTGGAGGCCGTACTGCTCGAAGTAGCCGCGCAGCTTGGCCAGGTCGGCCTCGGTCAGCGGCTCCTGACGGGTGTTGTGGCCGAGGCTCTGCCAGGTCCCGCCCAGGTAAACCGTGCCGCGGATCAGGTAGTTGGCGAAGTTCTGGCCGGCGTTCCCCAGCACCACCAGGTCGCCCTTGAGCATGTAGGTGCCGGCCTCGTCGCCCACGTCGCCGGCCACCAGGATGAGCGCGCCCTTGTTCATGGTGGCCGTGAAGTCGCCGGCGTCGCCGCGCACCACCACGGTGCCGCCGTAACAATACTGGCCGGCGCCGTAGCCGGCGTCGCCGTCGATCACCACCGTGCCGGCCGTCATGTTGTCAGCCGCGTACCGGCCGGCGTCGTGGTTCACGTGGATCACGGCGCCGGCGTTCAACACCCCCAGGTAGTCGCCGGCGTCGCCGGCCACCTCCACCTGGCCGAGCTTCAGGCCGGCGGCCAGGCCGTGCAGGTGGGCGGCGTGTTTGACGATCACGGGCTCCCCATTCACGGCGGCCCGCACGGCCCGGTTGACGGTCTGGAGGTCCTTGGCTTTGGCGTCTATGGTCTTCATCACCCACCTCCCGTTCAGCAGCCGGTGCAGCCGTTGCGCGGCCGGTTGGTGCCGGCCGCCCGGCTGGGCGTGCGGTACAGGCGCGTGAACTGCTGGATGGCCTCGCCGCGCTTAAGGGGCTCGGCCAGGGCGTCCAGCATCAGCACGCGCATGTCCTGAAAAGCCTGGGCGCGCTCGCGGCGGTCCTTGGCGCCGGCCGCGGCGGCCCGGGCCCCCGGATCCCCCGCGTGGCTGGTCTCCAGCCGCGCCCACAGCCGAGCGTTGCGCACGAAGGCGTCGCCGGCCGGCGTGCGGATGATCAGCGTCGCCGCGTCGTCGCCCGCCCCCAGCGCGCCCACGGCCAGGTCGGCGGATTCGCCAAGGTAATCGTCGCAGCTGCCGCAGCCCAGGCGGGTG
>JAEURL010000691.1 GCA_016789165.1 Anaerolineales bacterium
CGTGTAAACCTCCATCATCGGCCGGTGTGATCCTCCCGCATCACCGTCCGCCACAGGCCGGCGGTGGCCTCGGCCAGCCGCGTGTGGAAGCACTGGGCCAGTTCAGCCGGCCTCGGGCGCTGGTGGCGCTGGGCGCGCAGACAGGCCTCCAGGGTCAGGGCGCCCAGGCCGGCGGCCGTCATCCCGAGCGCATAGATGGGGTTGAGCGTCAGCGCGGCGTCGCCGCCGACCAGGAATTTGCCCGGCCAACGCGGCAGACGCTCGAAGTGACGCCCGCGGCCGGCAGCAACCGCGAAAGGCCTCAAAGCCGGCGGTCTCAGTGGACGGGTAATCGCGCGTCACGCTGATCAGGGTCATCAGCCAGCGATCGCCCTCCATTGGCAGGAGCAGCGCGCCGCGCATGGCGGCCGGCGGGCGCGGCCGCAGATACAGGATCTGCTAGGCCTGATCTCCGTCCGGTGCCGGGCGCCAATATAGCCGCCAAGCATAGCCCGTGGGCGTGGTGTACATAGTCTCGCCCGGCGGCGGATACCCTGGGTCCGTTAGCCAGCGCCGCCTGTGAGCCACGGCCGCTGGCATCCACGCTGCCGCCGATCACTACGGCGTCTTCGCCCAGGCGCGGGCGGGCAGCAGGCTTGGAAAAAGTGGTATCAGACAGGGCGATTCTCTCAAGGATTCGGTTGGCGGCCTGGCGCCATCAGACTTGCTCGGGCTTCAATTGAGCCGCCGCCGTGCGCGCCGGCGGCACGCGCCGGAGCTGCAGCATGGCCGCCAGCGCCAGGCCGGCGCAGAGCATAAAGGCCGGCCCGCGGCCCAGCGCGTCGATGGCGGCGCCTAGGCCGGCGAAGGCCACGATGCCGGCCAGCCAGCTGGTGGCGTTGAGCCACGGCAGCCGGCGGCGCACGGCCTCGGCGGCCAGCAGATCGGTGGCAAAGGCCGACGATACGGCCCCGCTGGCGCTGTGCGCCACCAGCCCGAGGGTGGCGGCCAGCCAGAAGTGCCAGAGCTGGGTGGCCCCGCTGACCACCAGCGCGGCGGCGGCGGCCAGCCCGTAGCCGAGCATCAGGAAGCGCCGCCGGCCCAGCCGGTCGGAGAGCGTGCCGATCAGCAGGGTGGCCGGGATCGTGATCAGGCCGCTGACCGCGGCGGTGCTGGCGACGGCGCCGGCCGAGAACCCCAGGCCCTGCATGGACAGCGAAGTGCCCAGCCGGGCCGCGCTGATGGTCAGCGCCGCCAGCAGGGTGCCCAGCCACAAACGCCCGAAGCCGCGCCCCGGCCGGGCCGGCCCGCGCTGGGCGGCGGGCGGCACCGGGCCGGCCGCCGGCCGCGGCGGCACCGCCACGCCCAACAGGGCGGTCAGCGGCCAGACGCTCCAGACCACGGCCAGGCCCGCGAACATGACGGAGTAGCCGAAGCGGGCGATCAACTGGCCGACCAGCGCGCCGCCCAGCAAGGCCCCCAGCGGCGAGGCCAGGGACAGCACGCTGAAGGACCGGCCGCGGCTGCCGCCGGCCGCGCGCTGGGCCGTGAAGGTGCTGATCAGGGCCAGGCCCAGGCCGCCCGTGAACCAGACGACGGCGGTGTAAGCCACCACCTGCCCGAAGTTGGCCGCCTGGCCAAGCAAGACCACCGCCGGCAGGCCGAGCAGGCCCGCCCCCACAAAGACCCGCCGGGCGCCGACGCGCTCGGCCAGCCGGCCGGCCAGCAGGGCGCCCGCCGCAATGGCGACGTAGGTGAACGACAAGTACAGCCCGATCGCGGCGCGCGCGGCCCCAAACTGCGCGGCGTACAGCGGCAGAATCGGGAAGACGCCCATGCCGATGAAGACGATCGCCAGATTACACAGGAACAGATACGCCAACTGCCGGTTCAAAAACTGGAAGTTCATGTTCAGCCTTATCCGTTCGCAAGCCCGCGAACAGGTCGTGTTCCAGGGTCCGGCCGCCGTTCACCAGGCTGAAGGCCCGATAAAACGTCTGGGAGCCCCATAAGTTCAGGTGGTGTTCGGCCGGCAGATCGCGCAGGACCTGATAGCCCGGCAACTGTGAGCGATGGCAGGCCACGGCCTGCCACACGCGCGGCCAGTGCGCGGCCGTGTCCACCCGGGTGGTGATCGCCCACTCCGCCCACGGCGTGGCTCGCCGCACGACGCCGTCGATGGTCATGGCCAGTTCGCCAAAGGCGGCCTGATAGGCCGCCTGCTGGCCGGCGCCGGGCGCCAGGTAGTAGAGCTTGGCCGTGCGGTGCGCGGGCCGGCCGGATTCCCCGGCGAAGTCCGGGTCGGCGGCGGCCACCAGCGCGGCGGCCGTGAACTGCGCGATGGCGATGTGGTCGGGATGGCCGTAGTAACCGTGCGGGTCAAAGGTCACCACCACGTGCGGGCGCTCGCGCCGCAGTTCGTCCACTAACTGGCGGATGACCACGGCCGGCTCGGCCCGGTCCAGCTCGCCGTCGCCGTAATCCAGCAGGCGGACCCGCCGCAACCCCAGAACCTGGGCCGCCGCCAGCAGCTCGGCCGTGCGCTGCCGGCCCAGCGCCTCCGGCCCCGGATACGCCTCGGGCCGGCCGAACCAGCCGCGCTCGCCGCGCGTGGCTGTCACCAGCGTGGTCAGCACGCCCTCCGCCGCGTACCGGGCCAGGATGCCGCCCGTCCCCAGCGACTCGTCATCCGGGTGCGCCAGGCAGGCCATGAGTTTGAGAGGGGTGGTCATGGGCCGCTCCCGTGGCGCGCTCACAGGCGGCTCCCGGCCAGGCCGGGCGGGGCCACGCCAGCCCGGCCTGGCACGCCGAGCCGGAGCGGGGCCGAGGCATGCTCCGGCTGGGCCGAGCCGGCAGGCTGGAGTTGGGGGTGGGCCAACGCCGCGTCCAGGGCCAGCAGGAAATCGCCGGCCACGCGCATGGCCTCCGCCAGCCGCTGCCGCGCGGCCCGCCGATCCGCCATCTGGCGCGCCCAGGCCTCCGCCAGCCAGTAGGCGTACGGCGCCCGCCAGTTCACGGCCAGGGCCGGCGTCGGGCGGGCCGGCTGCGCGCGCGCCAGATACTCATTCAAGACTGCGGCGGCGCCGTGGCTGAGAAAGTGCTCGTCGAACAGCGCCCCCACCCAGTCCGGGTGCTGCCGCGCGAACTGGGCGAAGGCCCCCGCCACGGCGCCTCGGGCGTCGTCGTCCTCCAGCCGCTCGGCCAGGATGTTGCGAATGCGCTGCCAGGTGTTCATGGTGCTCTCCTTGCGGCCGGACCAGGTTCGGCGCCGGCGTCTGAACTCCGCCGCAGGGTACGGGCCCCGCGCCCGGCCACGGTCCTCGGGATCGTCCTCGCCGGGCGCTTTGCCCCAAGATCAGGCTTAGGGGGGATGACCGAATAGGACAAAGGGAGTATGAAATCAATGGAAGTGAGGCAATCGAAAGTCTTGTTACGTCAAACCACTCACGACACCGCCGGCTGGACGGTGGCGCCGGCCCCCCTGGAGGCGACGCTGTTCGGCCGCTTGACCGTCACCCTGAACGGCGAGCGGGTGGAGCGCCAGATGGCGCGGCCCACCCAGCTGCTGCTGGCTTATTTGCTGCTCAATCCGGGCCTGCCACACCGGCGCGAGCACCTGGCCGGCCTGCTCTGGCCGGAATCGCCCGAGGCGGCGGCGCGCAAGAACCTCCGCAACGCCGTCTGGCAGCTGCGCAAGGTGTTGGGCGAGGCCTGGGTATTGGCCGAGAAAGAGACCATTACTTGGGAGGCGGCGCGGGCCGTCACCGACGTGGCGCGGCTGATGGAGGCAACAGGGCCGGCCGATGTGGAAGCGCTGCAGGCGGCGACGGCGGCCTATCAGGGTGAGTTGCTGCCCGGTTTTTATGCGGACTGGCTGCAGCCGGAGCGGGAGCGCCTGCGCGGCGTCTTTGAGCGGCGCATGCACCAACTGCTGGAGCGGCTGGCGGAGGCCGGGCGCTGGCCGGAGGTCAAGGCCGGCGCCGAGCGCTGGATCGCCCTGGGCCATGTGCCGGAGCCGGCCTACCGGTTCCTGATGCAGGCCGGCGCGGCGGGCGGCGACCGGGCCGGCACGGCCGCGGCCTACCGGCGTTGTGTTCAGGCGCTGCAGACTGAGCTGGGCGTGGCGCCCTCGGCTGAAACCGAGGCCCTGTACCGCCGCCTGACCCAAGCCCCTGGCCCAAGCGAGCGTCGCTCCGCTCCGCCCGCCGAGGCGGCGTCCGCCGGCGCCGGGCCCCGGCCGCATCCGCTGCCCATCCCGCCGACGGTGTTCGTGGGCCGCGAGCAGGAGCTGAACGAGCTGGCGGCCCTGCTCAACACAACGCGGCTGGTGACGGTGTTTGGGCCGGGCGGGGCCGGCAAGACCCGGCTGGCCCTGGAGGCGGCCCATACGCTGCCGCCGGCCGCTTTCCCGGAGGGCGCGGCCTTTGCGGCCCTGGCTGGTCTGCGCGACGTGGAGCAGCTCGTGCCGGCCATCGCCCAGGCCGCCGGCTTCTCTTTCTATTCGACCCAGGACGCGCGCGCCCAGCTGGCCGAGTATCTGCGCCCGCGCCGCCTGCTGCTGGTGCTGGACAACTTCGAGCACCTGGTGAGCCCGGCCAGCGTGGGCTTGGTGGCCGAGCTGCTGGCGGCCGCGCCGCAGTTGAAGGTGCTGGTGACCTCGCGCGTGCGCCTCAACTTAGCCGGCGAGCAGCTCTTCCGCGTGGGCGGGATGGCCTGGCCGGAACCGGCCGCCGGCGCGCCGCCGGCCGCGGCTGACTCGGTGGCCGCTTCCGCCGCCTATATCGCCGTGCAGCTGTTTGTGTACAGCGCCGCCCGCGCCGCGCCGGAGTTCACGCTCACCGCCGAAAACCTGCCGGCGGTGCTGGAGATCTGCCGGCTGGTGCAGGGCCTGCCGCTCGGGATCGTGCTGGCCACGGCCTGGCTGGCGGTGCTGACGCCGGCCGAGATCGCGCGCGAGATCGAGCAGAGCTTGAGTTTCCTGGAGGCGGACCTGGGGGATTTGCCCGAGCGCCAGCGCAGCCTGGGCGCCGTCTTTGACGCTTCGTGGACGCTGCTCTCGGAGGAGGAGCGCGCCGCGCTGACGGAGCTGGCGGTCTTCCAAAGCGCCTTCACGCGCGAGGCCGCGCGGCACGTGGCCGGCGTCACCCCCCGGACCCTGCTGGCCCTGGTCCACAAATCCTGGCTGCAGCCGGAAAACGGCGGCCGCTGCCGGCTGCACGAGCTAGTGCGCCAGTATTTGCTGGAACGGCGGCCGGCGGCCGCCGAGGTCTGGCACGCGTGCCAGCGCCGCCACGCCGCCTACTTCGCCGGCAGCCTGCACCACTTGAGCCCGCGCCTGCGTGATCAGCAGCTGTCGGCGGTGTCTGAGCTGATGGCGGCCGAGCTGAATGACATCACCGCCGCCTGGCATTGGCTGGTGGAAAACAACGAGGTCGAGGCCGCCGTCTACCAGATGCTGCCGGCCCTCTACCGCTACTGCGAAGTCCACTTTCAGGGCTTCCGGCTGCTGCCGCTGCTGGCGGCCGCGCAGGCGGCCGCGCGGCGCCTGCCGGACACGGCGGCCAGCCGCCAGGCACTGGCCATCCTGCTCACGGCACAGGCCGCCTTCGTGCGCAGCGGCGCGCCGGTTCGGATCATGGTGCTGGAGACGGCGGCGCCGGCGCACGAGGCCGCGCTGCGCGAGGCCTGGGCGCTGGCTGGCCGGGCCGAGGATCTGCTCCGGTTGAGCTGCTGGGGCCCGCTGCTGGCCTCGATCTACGGCTGGCTCCTGGATGCCGACGACGCCATGCGCCAGCTGCGCGCCCTGCTGCCGCTGCTGGCCGGCCCGGAGCCGGAGCGGCGCTGGGAGCTGGCCTTTGTCCGGCAAAGCCTGGGCCGCCTGATCTATATGCGCCTGCCGGATGAGCAGCCGGCCGAGCGGCTGGCCGAGGCCGCCCAGCACCTGCAGGCCGCGCTGGCCCTGTTCCAGCAGACCGGCGACGAGCGCGAGACCAGCTACACCCTGCGCCTGATCGGCATCGTCCATCTGATCCAGCAGCAGCTGCCGGAGGCCGCCGGCTGTCTGCGCGCGGCCCAAGCCCGTATGGAGGCGGCTGGCGATTGGTCCAACGCGGCGGCGGTCGATTGGCTGCTGGCCGATATCGACCTGCGCCGGGGCCGGTTTGAGGCCGCGCTCGGTCATCTGCGCGGCATGGCGCGGCGCTTCGTCGAGCGCGGCCATCTGCGCAACGCGGCCGCCGCGCTCTCGCGCGAGAGCTATGAGGCCCTGCGCTACAGCAGCGTGGCGCACGCGCTGGAGGTCCGCCGGCAGACGCTGGCGCTGGCGCGCACGCTGGGCGATGAGCACGGCCTGGCCTGGTTCACCTGGGAGATGGGCGAGATCCAGCGCGTGGCCGGCGAGCTGGACGAGGCGCGCCGCTGGTATGACGAGGCCCAGGTTCTGTTCGAACGCATCCCGGATCACAGCGGCCAGATCTTCTATCACCGCGGCCGCGGCGATCTGGCGGCCGCGCAGGGCGATCCGGCCGAGGCGCAGCGCCAATTCCAGGCCAGCCTGGACCTCACCCGCCAAGTGCCGCACGAGTGGGGGGCGGCTTA
>JAEURL010000696.1 GCA_016789165.1 Anaerolineales bacterium
CGCGGTGACCTGCGCTATGTCCACATCGGCGAGGGACGTTATGAAGAGACGGAGGCCGCCCTCCGCTCTCTGCTGGCTGAATCGTATCCGTAGTCAAAGTCCGTCCATTGTGGATAGAATTTGCTTGTCAGCCGGAGGCCCTGGCCGGCTATTGTGGAGAGGTGCTTGAGCTATGCGAATCCGTTCCTCCGAGATCACGCCCGAACACGTCTACCGATCCCGCTCACGCCGGCAGTTCCTGAAGGCCGGGATGCTGGCGGCCGGCTCGGCCCTGCTGGCCGCCTGCGGCCCGCGCAGCACACCCGCGCCAACGCCGGCCGCGGCCGGCGCCTCGCCCGCCCCCGGCGGCCCGGCGGCCGGCCTGACGGACGAACTGGGCGACCCGGCCACCCCGTTTGACGTGGTGACCAATTACAACAACTACTACGAGTTCACCACCGACAAGGCCGGCGTGGCGCCGCTGGCGCGGGACTTTCAGACCGACCCCTGGACCGTGGAAGTGGGCGGGCTGGTCCGCAACCCCCAGACGTTCGGCCTGGAGGATCTGCTCAAGGCCTTCCCCACCGAGGACCGCCTCTACCGCCTGCGCTGTGTCGAGGGCTGGTCCATGGTGGTGCCGTGGCAGGGCTTCTCGCTGGCGGACCTGCTGCAGCGGGTGGAGCCGACCGCGGACGCCCGCTACGTGGCTTTCACCGCCCTCTTCGCGCCGGACCGTCTGCCCGGCCAGAGCAGCCCCTGGTACGACTGGCCGTACAGCGAAGGCCTGCGGATCGATGAGGCCCTGAACCCGCTCACCACCCTGGCCACCGGCGTCTACGGCCAGCCGCTGCCGCCGCAGAACGGCGCGCCGGTGCGGCTGGTGGTGCCGTGGAAGTACGGGTTCAAGAGCATCAAGGCCATCGTCCGCATCGACCTGGTGGCCGAGCAGCCGAAGACCCTGTGGAACACGGCCGCCCCGCAGGAATACGGCTTCTACTCCAACGTCAATCCCGCCGTCGATCACCCGCGCTGGTCGCAGGCCACGGAGCGCCGGCTGGGTGATTTAGGCCGGCGCAAGACCCTGCCGTTCAATGGCTACGCCGATCAGGTGGCCGGGCTTTACGCCGGCATGGACCTGCGCGCCAATTACTGAGCCTGGCCCGTGTCCACGCCCAAACCCACCCGCCGCCACTGGCTGCTCGCCGGCCTGCACCTCGCCGCCTGGCTGCCGCTGGCCAACCTCGCCCGCGACGTCCTGGTGCGCGGCTGGCCCATCAACCCGATCCAGGATTGGACCTTCGGCACCGGCCTGCCGGCCCTGATCTTCCTGGTGCTGACCCTGGCGATCACGCCCTTGCTGACCCTCACCGGCTGGAGCGCGCTGACGCCGCTGCGGCGCTGGCTGGGCCTGTACGCCTTCTTCTACGCGCTGCTGCATGTTTCGATCTTCGTGGTCTTGGATTACGGCCTGGACCTGGCCTTGATGTGGGATACAGTCCTGGAGAAGCGCTACATCCTGGCCGGCCTGGGGGCCTTCGTGATCCTGCTGCCGCTGGCGCTGACCTCCACGCGCGGCTGGCAGAAGCGCCTGGGGCGGGAGTGGAAGGTCCTGCACCGCGGCGCCTACGTGGCGGCCGGCCTGGCCGTCCTGCACTTCGCCTGGCTGGTCAAAGCCGACCTGACCGAGCCCTTGCTGTACGGGGCAGCCGTCGCCGGCCTGCTGGTCCTGCGCTTGCCGGCGGTGCGCCGCCGCCTGGCCGGCCTGCGGCACAGCCGGGCGGCAGGCGCCGGAAGGCCCGGCCCGGCCTCCGACCGCGCCTGAAAAGCCTCGGCGGGGCGGTGAGGTAAAATGCCTCCGCACCGCCTATGACGACCCCCATCATTACGTTCGATTCTGTCAGCAAGCGTTACCGACTGCGCCGGACCCGCTCTTTTCGCGAGGCCTTCATCTGGGCCGGCCGGCGGCAGGCCGGCGCCAGCCGCTATCCGGACCAGTTTTGGGCCCTGCGCGAGGTCTCCTTTGCCATCACGGCCGGCGAGACGGTCGGCCTGATCGGCTCCAATGGGGCCGGCAAGAGCACGCTGCTCAAGCTGGTCAGCCGGGTCTCGGTGCCTACGGCCGGCCGGGTGAGCGCGCGCGGCCGGATCGGGGCGTTGCTGGAGCTGGGGGCCGGCTTCCACCCGGAGCTGAGCGGCCGGGACAACGTCTTCCTCAACGCCGCGCTGCTGGGCATGAGCCGGCGCGAAGTCCAGCGCAAGTTTGACGCCATCGTCGCCTTCTCCGAGCTGGCCAACTTCATCGACACGCCGGTCAAACACTACTCCTCGGGCATGTTCGCGCGCTTGGCGTTCTCGGTCAACATCCACGTGGACCCGGCCATCCTGCTGGTGGACGAGGTCCTGGCGGTGGGCGACCAGGCCTTTCAGAGCAAGTGCCTGGACCGCATCGACGCCCTGCGCGGCCAGGGGGTGACGATCCTGTTCGTCTCCCACAACCTGGAGACCGTCCGCTCCTTGTGCTCGCGGGCGCTCTGGCTGGAGCGCGGCCGGCTAATCGCCGACGGGCCGGCCGGCTCCGTGACCGAGCAATACCTCGATCAGACCTCCGACGTGATCTCCAGCCGCCTGGCGGCCGCCGGCCAGACGCTCGAAAACCGCTGGGGCAGCCGGCGGGTGGCGCTGACGCGGGTGCGTTTCCTGGACGCGCAGGGCGACGAGCGCCACACCTTTGCCACCGGCGAGCCGTTGACCGTCAGCCTGGACTACCAGGCGGACGAGCCGCTGGAGGATCCGGTCTTCGGGCTGGCCATCTACCGCGCCGACGGCGTGCAGGTCTGCGGCCCCAACACCGGCTTCGCGGGCGTGGCGCTGGGGCGCGTGCACGGCGCCGGCCGCCTGCACTACGCGGTGCCCGAGCTGAGCCTGCTGGACGGGGTCTTCTACATGTCGGTGGCGGTGGTCAACCGGACCGAGACTGAGGTCTTCGATTTTCACGACCGCGCCTACACCTTCCGGGTGGCCAACAGCCAGGGCCAGGTGCCGGAGCGCTACGGCCTGGTGACGTTGCGCGGGCGGTGGGAGACTGACCCGGCCCCGGCCGGCGCGGGAGCGGCCCGGTGAGCGCCGACCTGTTTGACGCCAACTACTATCGGTGCGGCTGCGGCGAACTGCCGTATCAGCGCGAGCCGGCCTGGCTGGGCTTCTTTGGCGGCGTGGCCGACGAGATCGTGCGGCGCATCGGGCCGCGCACGGTGCTGGACGCCGGCTGCGCGATGGGGTTCCTGGTGGAGGCGCTGCGCGACCGCGGCGTGGCGGCCGAGGGCGTGGATATCTCGGAGTACGCCATCAGCCAGGTGCGCGCCGACGTGCGCCCGTACTGCCGCGTCGGATCGGTGCTGGAGCCTTTCCCGGCCCGCTACGATCTGATCACGTGCGTCGAAGTGCTGGAGCACATGCCGGCCGCCGAGGCCGAGCGGGCGCTGGCCAACCTGTGCCGCCACACCGACGACATCCTGTTCTCGTCCTCCCCGCGCGATTACGCCGAGCCCACCCACTTCAATGTCCGCCCGCCCGAATACTGGGCCGAGCTGTTCGCCCTGAACGGCTTTGTGCGTGACGTGGACTTTGAGGCCGGCTTCCTCACGCCCTGGGCGGCCCGTTTCCGGCGCAGCGCCGAGCCGCCGGCCCGGGTGGTGCGCGCTTACGAGCGGCGCCTGGCGGCGCTGGCCCAGGAGAACGCCGAGCTGCGCACGGCCCTCGGCCGCCTGCGCCAGGACCTGAGCCGCGCCGAGCAGCAGGCCGCCGACTTCGCGGCCACGCCGGCCGCCCGCCTGGCGGCCGGCCTGCAGGCCTGGAAGCGCCGGCTGGCGCCGGCCGGCAG
>JAEURL010000019.1 GCA_016789165.1 Anaerolineales bacterium
AGGCTGTCGCTGACGAACGGGATCTCGGTGTCGCTCAGGATGTCCGAGGCCCACAGCGTGCCGGCCTCGGCCTGGTACAGCGCCAGCTGATCGGCGGCGTGGCCGGGCACGTGGCGCAGGCTCAGGGTCAGGCCGCCCACCGGCAAGGGGCCGGCCACGCCCACGGTCTTATCGGGCAGCGGCACCGCGAACGGCCGCGCGCGCTGGAGCCCGGCCTGGCGTTCCCAGTAGGCCAGGCCCCAGCGGAGGTCGTCGGCGAATTCGGCGGCCAGGGCCGGGTAGCGCTCGTGGGCCAGCACGGGAACCCCGGGAAACTGCTCGGGGCCTAGCACGTGATCCCAGTGGCTGTGGGTCAGGAGCAGGGTGCGCGGCTGGGCGCCCTGCTCGGCCAGCAGCCGACGGATCAGGTCGAACTCGTCCGGGAAGAGGCCGGGGTCGATCAGCACGGCCTCGCCGCCGCTGATGACGACGCCGGCGTTGTAGCGCATGGACCGGCAAGGCAGCACCCACCACTCGGGAGTCAAGCGCACAAAGTCAGCGGTCATGCGGCCCTCGTGAACTGCACCAGTTCGATCAGGTTGCCGGCCGGGTCGCGGAACATCACCCAGCGCGAGCCGGCGTCGGCTTCCTGGCCCCAGGGCAGGTCCACGCCGGCCGCGCTCAGCCGGGCCGCCGCCGCCGCGAGGTCGTCCACGGCGAAGGCGATCACGGGGAAGCGGGCCGGCTCGGCGGCCAGCGCCGGCTGCGGGCGGCCGCCCAGGATCGTCAGGTAGGCGCCGTCCAGGTCGAAGTGCGGACGGTCGCCGGCGTGATGGGGCAGCAGCCGCAGGCCGAGGACATCCCGGTAGAACCGGGCGGCGGCCGGAACATCCTCGGCCCACAGGCTGATGACGGCTAAGCGCGGAGACATGGGCGCCTCAGTCGCCGGTGGCCGCATCGCGCGGTTCGGCCGCCGAGATCAGCACCCGGATGGCCAGGGCGCAGTTCTCCAGCACCAGGTACCAGCCGCCCCGCTGGGGCTGGCGCGGGTCGGCTTCCGTCCAGAGCCAGACCACTTCGTCTTCAGATTGTTGGATTCTCAAGTCATCGCGAGCACGTTGGATTTGGACTTTCATCGCAGTGCCCTCGCTTTCGCTGCGGCGTGGTGGGGGGCGGAGGCTGAGTTTCATGCCGGCCGCTCCCAGTTTGCCCGGCGCAGGCCCATCACCAGGATGTCGGCCCGCCGGCCATCTTTGTGCAGGGCCTGGCGCAGCCGGCCCTCCACCTCAAACCCTACTTTTTCGTAAGACCGGACCGCCCGCGGGTTGTACTCGAAGACGGTCAGCGTGATCCGGTACAGGTCCAGCTCCTGAAAGCCGTAGCGCACGATCAGGCGCATGGCGTCGGTGCCGTAGCCCTGTCCCCAGGTGGCCCGTTCGCCCAGGCCGATGCCGATCCAGCCGTTGCGGTGGTTCCAGTTGTCCACGTCCAGGTCCACCATGCCGATCAGGCGATCCTCGGCCAGGGTGTGGATGAGGAACGGAAACCAGTGCGGCTTGACGGTCTGGCCCAGATCCTCCTGGGCGGCCTGGCGCGAGGTCGGCCGCCAGCCGCTGGCGCTCAGCAGCCGGCCGAGCTCGCTGTCCAGCGACCAGCGCTGGAAGGCCTCCACGCCCTGGTCCGGGTCGAGCGCGGTCAGGCGCACCCGCTCACCGGTGAAGAGTGACCCGTTCATGACTGGCGCGCCTCCCACTCGCTGTGCAGGATGCCCATCCAGCATGAGTCCCAGTAGCGGCCGGCCCGCCGCGTGTCCTGGCGGGTGCGGCCCTCCAGCACGAAGCCGGCTTTCTCGTAGGCCCGCAGGGCGCGCGGGTTGTACTCGAACACGCCCAGCGAGACGCGGTGCAGGTCCAGCTCCTGGAAGGCGTAGCGCAGCACCACGTTCAGCGTGTCGGTGCCGTAGCCCTGCCCCCAGGTCGCGCGCTCGCCCAGGCCGATGCCGATCCAGCCGTTGCGGTGGTTCCAGCTCGGCCCGATCCACAGGCCCACGAAGCCGAGCAGGCGGTCGTCGGCCAGGGCGCGGATGACGAACGGGAAGCCGGTGTTCTTCGGCTCGCCGCGCTCCTCGATGTCCTTCTTGCGCTGGGCGGCCGATTCCGGCACAGCCGGGTCGGTATCCAGCAGACGCAGAAACTCAGAATCACGCATCCAGCCGGCCCACGGGGCCGCGTCTTTCTCGGGGTCCGCGGCGGCCAGGCGGACCAGGGCGCCGGTGAAGAGCGGGGTGTTCATGCCTGCGCCTCCGCCCGCCGCGCCTGCCACTCCTCGCTGAGCAGGCCGAGCCACAGGTCGTCCCAGCGCCGGCCGTCGCGGTAGAGGGCCTCGCGCCGGCGCACCTCCACCTGGAAGCCGGCCTGCTCCAGCAGCCGCAGCGCGCCCTGGTTGTAGGCGGCGATCTCGGCCCCCAGCCGGTGCAGGTTGAGCTCCTCAAAGGCGTAGCGCAGCGCCAGGCCCAGGGCCTCTGTGCCATAACCCCGGCGGCGGTCGTCGGCGGCGCCGATGCCCAGCACCAGCCGGGCGCTGCCGTTGCTCCAGTCGATGTTCTCGAAGCGCACGAACCCGATCAGGCGCTCGGGACAGGCGGCCGGCGCGGCCTGGGCGTCGCCTTCCGCGGGGGCCGGCGCGGCCTCGCCGCGCAAGCGCAGCGCAAAGGACAGGCGGCGGTGGTTCTTCTCTTTCTCCTGCTCCTCATATTTTTTCTTGATGGCCGCGGCCGAGAGCGGGCGGGCCGGCTCGTTCGAAACCAGGCGCAGGTATTCGGGATCGTTGGTCCAGCGCGCTTCCACCGCGGCGTCCTGATCCGGCTCGTGGGCGGTCAGGCTGAGGCGCGCGCCTTGAAAGAGTTGTTCAGATAAGCGAAACATGGATGATCTCCAGAGAATGAAGCGTCGTCGTCCGAGGGCGGTCAGGGTTGCGCCGGCCCGGCCAGGCTGAGGCGGGCCACCAGCTCGCCGTCTTCCATCTCGCCGGTCTCCACGAAGCCCAGCTCCCGGTACAGGTCCGCGGCCACTTGGTTCGAGGGCTCGTAGCTGATGGCCACGGAACCGCAGGCGGGGTCAGCCCGGAACTCGGCCAGGATCAGGCGCAGCGCTTGCCGGCCATGGCCCTGGCGCTGGTGTTCGGCGTCCACCATCAGGCGGATGATCCAGCGCTGGCCGGCCTCGTCCGGGCCGTGCATCAGGAAGCCCACCGGCGTCTCGTCCGCGTAGATGGCCAGCGGCACGTAGCTGGACCAGACCTTGGCCTGGGCGAGCGAGTACACGTTGGTGGCCACGAAGTG
>JAEURL010000028.1 GCA_016789165.1 Anaerolineales bacterium
GCCACCGGCATCCGGGTCAAGTTCTCGCTCATGCCCCAGGAATCCAAGCTGATCCTGGCCAATGCGGCCGGCATCCAGCCGGATGTGGCGCTGGGCGTGAGCACCAACGTGCCCTATGAGCTGGCCGTCCGCAACGCCCTCCAGGACCTGCGCGCCTTCCCGGACTTCGACCAGACGATCCGGGTATTCGCGCCGGGCGCCCTGCTGAGCTACATCATCAACGACTCGGCCTACGCGCTGCCGGAGACCCAGGATTTCTGGGTCACCTATTACCGCCGGGACATCCTGGATTCGCTGGGCATCCCGGTGCCCGCCACCTGGCCGGAGGTCATCCAGATCCTGCCGGAGCTGCAGCGCTACGGCATGAACTACAGCTCGCCGCTCTCGGGCGCCGCCGGCGGCCGCGGCTATCTGGTCACGGCCCCGTTCCTGTTCAACTACGGCGCCGAGCTCTACAGCCCGGACGGCCTGTCCAGCGGCCTGGGCAGCGACCAGGCGATTGCGGCCATGCGCTTCATGGCCGAGAGCTTCACGCTCTACGGCATGCCGCTGGAGACGGCCAGCTTCTACGACAGCTTCCGCTACGGCACCCTGCCGGTCGGCGTGTCCAACTTCGAGACCTACGTCAAGCTGGCGACCGCGGCCCCGGAGATCGAGGGACTGTGGAGCATCGGCCTGTACCCGGCCACGGTCCTGCCGGACGGCCGGCAGCTGCGCTATGCCACCGGCTCGGCGCAGGCCGCCATCATGTTCGCGGCCACCCGCCACCGGGACGAAGCCTGGGAGTTCATGAAATGGTGGGCGGCCACAGCCACCCAGGTGGAGTTCCAGCAGCAGTTGATCTTGAATTACGGCCAGGGCTACCTGTGGAGCTCCGCCAACATGGAGGCCTTCCAGCTGGCGGCGATCCCGGCCGAGCACAAAGCCGTGATTTTGAAACAGTGGGAATGGCTGCAGGAGCCGGTCAAACTGCCCGGCAGCTACATGCAGGAGCGCGAGATCAGCAACGCCTGGAACCGGATCGTCTTCGACGGCTGGAACACCCGCTGGGCCATCGACAGCGCGCTGATCACCATCAACCGCGAGATCGCGCGCAAGATGGAGGAGTTCGGGTATACCCGGAACGGCCAGCCGGTGAAGACGTTCAAGGTCCCCACCATCGACACCGTCCGGCAGTGGCAGGCGGAAGGCCAATAAAGCGATGAAGACCTGGCGGACTTCCTGGGAGCGCTGGCGCGTCAAAGAGGGCAGCGCCTATGCCTTCCTGGCGGCGTACGCCCTGCTGTTTATCGTGTTCATCGTGGTGCCGGTGGCGGTGGCGGCCGGCCTGTCGTTCACGGCCTTTGACACCATCCAGGTGCCCCAGTTCAACGGCCTGCGCAACTACATCACCCTGCTGACGCAGGACGATATCTTCATGAAGTACGTCCTGCCCAACACCCTCCAGTTCGCGGTGCTGGTGGGGCCAGGCGGCTATCTGCTGGCCTTCCTGCTGGCCTGGGTGCTGGCCCAGCTGCCCAAGCTGCCGCGCACGATCCTGGCCTTGATCCTGTACTCGCCGTCCATGACCTCGGCGGCGGCCATGTCGGCGGTCTGGCTGACCCTGTTCAGCGGCGACCAGAACGGCTACCTGAACAGCTTCCTGCTCGGCCTGCGCCTGATCCAGGAGCCGGTCCAGTGGCTGAAGTCGCCGCAGTACCTGATGCCGCTCATGATCGTGGTGACGCTGTGGAGCAGCATGGGCGTCGGCTTCCTGGCGATGCTGGCCGGCCTGCTGGAGATCAACCCCGAGCTGTACGAGGCCGGCAGCCTGGACGGCATCAGCAACCGCTACCAGGAGATCATCCACATCACGATCCCGTCGATGAAGCCGCAGATGCTGTTCGGGGCCGTGATGGCCATTGTGGCCACCTTCCAGGCCGGCGCGATCGGGGTGACGCTCTCCGGCACCAACCCGACCCCGCAGTACGCCGGCCAGCTGATCGTCAACCACATCGAGGACTACGGTTTTCTGCGCTACGAAATGGGCTATGCGGCGGCCGTGTCGGTGGTGCTGCTGCTGATGGTGCTGCTCTTTACCCGTTTGGCCACCCGCCTGTTCGCCAGTGAAGACTAAGACCATGCTGCGGCGCCTCTCCACCCGCTACTCCGGCGTTTACAACCGCGGCATGAACCCCCGGGGGTTTCATGTCAGCCAGCTCAAGTTCTACGTGCTGCTGGCTCCGCTGGCGGCCTTCATGCTGCTGCCGGTGGTCTTCATCATCGCCACCGCCTTCAAGCCCCCGGACGAGCTCTTCGCCTACCCGCCGCGCTTCTGGGTGATCAATCCGACCTTCAAGAACTTCACGGACCTGTTCACCAAGATGTCCACCTCGGGCGTGCCGGTGAGCCGCTACTTGTTCAACAGCGTGCTGGTGACGGCCGCCACGGTGGCCGCCTCGATCGCGGTCTCGACCACCGCGGCCTACGCCCTGTCCAAGAAGCGCTTCCGGCTCAAGCAGGCCCTGTTCGCCATCAACACCGTGGCGCTGATGTTCGTGCCCATCGCGGTCACCATCCCGCGCTTCCTGATCGTCCAGCGGCTGGGCCTGCTGGACAGCTTCTGGGTGCACATCCTGCCCGGCCTGGCCATGCCGGTGGGCCTGTTCCTGATCAAGCAGTTCATCGACGGCATCCCGGACGAGGTGCTGGAGGCCGCCCAGATCGACGGGGCTTCGGACGTGGCCGTCTACTGGGAGATCATCCTGCCCATGATCCGGCCGGCCATCGCCACCATCGCCATCCTGACCTTCCAGGCCACCTGGAACAACGCCGACATCTCGACCCTATACGTCAACACCGAGAGCCTGAAGACCTTCGCCTTCTACCTGACCACGCTCACCTCGACGGCGGCCACCACCGGCGCCAACACGGTGGCCGGCCAGGGCCTGGCGGCGGCCGCCTCGCTGATCATGTTCCTGCCCAACCTGTTCGTGTTCATCCTGCTGCAGAGCCAGGTGATGAGCACCATGTCGCACTCGGGGCTGAAGGGATGAAGAAAGTCATCGCGCTGGTGCTGGCGGCGCTGAGCCTGGCCGCGTCGCCGGCCCTGGCCAGCACCGATCCGCCCTACAACACCTGGGCCTGGGGGGCCGGCTTTGGGCCGGTGGCGACCCAGGCCGCCTATTTGCCGCTGGACGAAGTGGAACTGGACGCGGCCGGCCCGGAAGACCTGTTCGTGGCCGCCGACGGCCTGGTGTACGTGGCCGACACCGGCAACGCCCGGATCCTCAAGCTCAAGGACTTCCAGGTGGCCGGCACCTACGGCGAGGACGTGCTGAAGGGCCCCACCGGCCTGTACGTCACCCCGGATGGCACGATGTACATCGCCGACGCCGGCCAGGACGCCATCGTCATCCTGGCCGCCGACGGGACGCTGCTCAACCAGTTCGGCCGGCCGGCCGAGCCCCTCTTCGGCAAGAACCGGGAGTTCCTGCCGCGCAAGATCGCCGTGGACGCCCGCGGCAACCTGTTCATCGTCAGCGAAGGCTCGGTGGACGGCATCGTGCAGATGAGCCGTGACGGCCACTTCCTGGGCTACTTCGGCGCCAACACGGCCGCGATGTCGCTCAAGATGATCCTGCAGCGCCTGTTCCTCACCCCGGAACAATTGGCGCAATTCGTCAAGAACGAAGCGGCCTCGCCCTCCAACCTGGACCTCGACGCGCAGTCGCTGCTCTACACGGTCACGGCCGGCACCGACATCTACCAGGGCATCCGGCGCTACACGGTGGCCGGGAAGAACATCTACCCGGAGACCTACGGCTCCCGCACCTTCCGCGATATCCGCGCCAGCGCCGACGGGCTGGTGGTGGCCGTGGACGCCAACGGCCAGGTCTGGGAAAAGAACACCAACGGCTGGTCGCTGTTCTGGTTCGGCGCCAAGGACCTGGGTGACCAGCGCCTGGGGACCCTCACCAACCCCGTGGCCATCGACCGGGACGGCGATTTCCTGTACGTGCTGGACAAGGACAAGAACGCCATCGTGGTCTACCAGGCCACGGCC
>JAEURL010000122.1 GCA_016789165.1 Anaerolineales bacterium
GGCGGGCCTCGGTCGTGCGCTCGCGCAGCCGGTCGGTCATCACGTCGAAGGCGCCGGCCAGTTCGCCGATCTCATCCTGGCGCACCACACCGGTTGATTGCTGCAGGTCGCCGCCGGCCACGGATTGCGAGACGTCACGCAGGCGCAGGATCGGCCGCGCGATCTGCTGGGCCAGCACCAAGCCGACCAGGATCATGACGCCGGTGCCCAGGCCGAAGATGCCGGCAAAGGTGTTGCGGCTGGTGATCTCATCCGAGACGATGTAGTCGCTGGGCAGGACCACGGCCAGGATGCCCACCGGCTGCTGCCGGACAAGCAGGGGCGTGTAGAGCAGGTCATGCCGCCGGCCGTTGATGGTGCGGACCTCCAGCAGCTCAGCGGTGAGCGCGGCGGCCTGGGCGGCCGGCAGCTCCAGCGCCGTAGGCCCCTCGTCGACGTTCGTCAGCGTAGTGGCCACCAGCTCGCCGGCCGGGCTGAGCGCGATTACCTGCGCGCCGGATTGGTCCTCGAGATTGCGCAGCAGGCTATCCAGCCGCGTGCCCAACAACAGCGCGCCGACGATGGCACCATTGGCATCCTGGACCGGGGCGCTGGTGAACAGGAAGGCGCCGCTGCCCAGCACGCGCAAGCCGGCGAATTTATCCCCCAGGGCGTCCTGGGTGCCGCGCAGCACGTCAGCCACCAGCGACTCGCCCATCAGGTCCACGTTGCGGCTCTCAGAATAGCTGAGGCCGTCCGGGTTGAGGACGAAGGTCTTCTCTTCCAGGCCGTCCCGGTTAACCACGGTCAGGACCTCGAGCCGGTCGTTAAGGACCAGCGGGCCCAACAGGGTGAGCAGGGCGGCCTCGTCATTGTTGGCCACCGCCTCCGGCACGCCGGCCGTGAAGGCCAGGCGGCGCAGGGTATCCAAGTGCACCCGCTCGCGGGTCACCAGGCCATCGGAAACCGACCGCCCGGCGGCCGTCAGCTGGTTGAGCAGCACATCGCGCGCGTTGGCGGCCACCAGGCGCATCACGACGAAAATGCCCACTAAGGCTGTCACAAATGACAGGACAACATAGGGAATTATCAGCTTGGTGCGCAAACCGCCCGGCAGCTCAAAGCGCCGCAGCCGGCGCACGGCGGGGACGGCCATCGACGGCGCGGCAGCCGGCGTCGTCGGCGTCTCACCGACCGGCGAATTAGGGGGGGCGTGTTCAGCCGCCAAGGCAGGATCTGGTAAGGGAGTGACAGCCAAGTGGGCACCCTGCGGTAGAGCAGGTCACGAAACGTGCACAAGGCCAACTTTTGTGACAGGTTTACCGTATTCTACACTACACACTTTGGGTCAGGGTTGGAAACCCGTAAACTCAACCATATTTCCTATCGCACGCGGCCGGCCTTACTATACTTGATCGGCGCATTTGCGCTTGCCGGCCTTGGCTATCAAGTTGACAGAAACTTGCTGATTGCGCCGCGCAACAGACCCCCTTGGCCCGCCATGCGAGAAGCCGTCTATATTAGTCGGCGTAGAGCGCCGCAAGTTATGGGCGCTGCTCAATTACGCCGGGCGAGGCGGTTCCTGAAGACGCCGGGCGGCCAGCCAGGCCAACAGACCAGCGGCCAGGCTGACGCCCAGCAGCGTTTCAAAGCCCAGGGCCGCCACCACCACCCCGCTCAGACCCGTGGAGAGCAGCACCACGCCCAGCAGGGTGTTGGAAAAACCCAGATACAGAGGGCGGTCGTCGGCCGGCGCGATCTCCATCAGCAGCGGCTGGCCGGAGATGCCCACGCTGGTCTCACGGACGCCGGCCAGGGCGAAGGCCGGCACCAGCCACCAGGCCGCCGTGGGGCCAGACACCCCCCACCCCGCCGCCGCGCCGGCCAGGGCCGCCACCAGGCCTGTCATGGCCAGGCTGGCCCACACCCCCACCAGCAGGAGCCGCCGGTTTCCCAGTCGGCCGGCCAGCCGGCCCAGCACAACATTGGTGAACAGGCTGGCCACGGTGTAGACGGACAGATAGGCGCCCACCATCTCGGGCGGGCCGCCCAGCTGGGTTCGGACGTAGACGGCAAAGAAGGGCACGGCCGCCCCGGCCAGCAGCAGGCTGGAGCGCACATAGATCAGGCGCCGGAAGCTGGCGTCGGCGCGCAGCGCCTGCCAGGCGCGCCCCAGCTGGATGCCGGCCGACACGCGCGGCCGCGGCCGGACATCCGGGGGCTCCCGGATCAGGCCGAAGGCGGCCAGCCCCAGCGCCGCCGCGATCCACCCCAGGCCGAACAACAGGCTGAAGTTGCCGGGGAAGGCCAGCGGCGCCGCCTCGCTCAGCAGCCAGCGCACCAAGGCGGCCGCGCCCAGCCCGGCCAGCCCGCCGGAGAACAAGCGCCAGGCGAAGAAAACCACCCGCCGGCTGGGCGGCACGGTCTTGGCCACCACCTCCATGAAGGCCAGACCCCCAAAGCCGCTGGCGATGGCGTAGGCCCCAAAGGCGATAAAGAAGCCGACCAGCATCACACCGGGGGCCGGCGCCGCCAGGGTCAGGGCCGCCAGCGCGCCCCAGGTGATCAGGCGCGCCACGGCCGTGCGGCGATAGAGCGTCAGCTTGACCGGCAGGCTCTGGACGTATCCGGACAACCAGAATTGCGGCAGGAACCAGGCGCCGTCGCGCAGGGGCGCCACCAGGCCGATCAGCACCGGCGAGTCGGTCAGCCGGCTGACGAAGGCCACCAGCACCAGGGTGGGGTCGATGAGGGTTTCGGCCAGGGTGAAGAAGAGGCCGTTCAACACCCCCAGCCAGAAGTTGCGTGAGGCGGCTGGGAGGCTCGCGAGGCGACTCACAAGCGGGCAGTATAGCATACCGCCTCTCACCAAATCCTGACCCGTGTAGCGGGCGATGTTTGCGCCTCTCCTTGTCCGCCGCTATAATCGCAGACATTAACCTCAGGAGCCGCGGGCGCTGTGTTTGATACCCATAAAATCACCCGTTCGATGACGACGCGCATCCAGGGTCAGGGCGACAGCAGCTTGCGGCCAGGCGCCATCCTCCAAAACCGCTACTCGATCATCCGGGTGCTGGGCGTCGGCGGCATGGGCTCCGTCTATCAGGCCCGCGACCTGCGCTTCCCCAATGCCACCAAGTACGTGGCCGTCAAAGAGATCATCAACATCGCCGACCCGAGCATGCGCGAGATGGTGGTCAAAATCTTCGAGCGCGAGGCCAACACCCTCGCCTCGCTGGACCACCCGGCCATCCCCAAGATCTACGATTACTTCAACCAGGGCGACCGCTCCTTCCTGGTGATGGAGTACATCGAGGGCAAGGACCTGGAGGCCTACCTCAACGACGCCGGCGGGATGGTGGCCGAAGAGCACGTGGTGGAGTGGGCCATCGAACTGTGCGATGTGCTCTCCTACCTGCACAACCACAAAGACAAAGACAGCAAGCCGGACCCGATCATCTTCCGCGACCTGAAGCCGTCCAACCTGATGCTGGATCAGCACGGCAGCATCCGGCTGATCGACTTCGGCATCGCCCGCAACTACCAGGCCGGCCAGAAGGGCACCATGATCGGCACGGAGGGCTACTCGCCGCCCGAGCAGTACCGGGGCGAGGCCAGCCCGGCCGGCGACATCTATGCCCTGGGCGCCACCCTGCACCACCTGCTCACCAAGCAGGACCCGCGCCTCGAGCCGCCTTTCTCCTTCTCCGAGCGGCCGGTCCGCAAGGCCAACCCGGCGGTCAGCCTGGAGATGGAAGCCATCATCAACACGGCGCTCAACTACAACCCGGCCGACCGGTTCGCGAGCGCGCAGGCCATGAAAGAGGCCCTGCAGATGCTGCGCCGGCGCACGTCCGGCGTGCTCTCGACGGCGCGGCCGACTGGCACCGGCCGGATCGACGCCGCCAACCTGCCGCCTCCGCCCGGCGAAGCGCCGAAGGCCGCGGTGACGCCGGCCGCGCCGGTGCGGGCCGAGGTGACGCCGCTGTGGGCCTTCAAGTGCGAGGACGAGGTGCGCGGCAGCCCGCTGGTGGCGAACGGCATGGTGTACGTGGGCGCGTACGACAACAACCTGTACGCGGTCACGGCCGCCGACGGCAAGCTGCTGTGGAAGTACGCCACCGACGGCGGCCTGCCCGGCTCGCCGGCCATCCATCAGGACCTGGTCTTCATCGGCTCGGAGGACCGCCGGCTGCACGCCATCCTGGCCAAATCCGGCCGGCTGCAGTGGACGTACTACGCCGACGCGGCCATCCGCTCGTCGCCGCGCATCGCCGATGGCCATGTCTTCCTGGGCGCCGATGACCGCTATCTGCACGCCGTCAACGTGGCCACCGGCCGCAAGGCCTGGCGCTTCCAGGCCGGCGAAGCCGTGCGCTGCCGGCCGGCCGTGGCCAACGACCGCGTCTACTTCGGCTGCGAGAGCGGCGAGTTCTACGCCCTGGATATGCGCGGCGAGCGCAAGTGGCATTTCAAGGCCAAGCGCGGGCTGACCTCCTCGCCGCTGCTGGCCAACAACACGCTGTACGTGGGCTCGCTGGATGGCATGGTCTACGCGCTGGACGCCAGCTCCGGCTGGACCATCTGGCGCTTCCGGACCAACAAGGCCGTGCTCTCCTCGCCGGCCATCGACGGCAATCTGCTTTTCATCGGCTCGGCCGACAACAACCTGTACGCCATCGACGTCCGCACCGGCCGCGAAACCTGGCGCTTCGCCGCCGACGGCCAGATCAACTCGTCGCCGGCGGTCAACAAGGGTGTCGTCTATGTCGGCTCGGTCGACGGCGGCGTCTACGCCTTGGAGGCCGCCAACGGCAAGCTGCGCTGGAAATTCAAGTCCGGGGGGCCGGTGACGTCCTCCCCGGCTATCGTCAACGACGTGGTGTACGTCGGCTCGTTCGACCATCACTTGTACGCGTTGACCGCCTAGACCGGGAGACGGGTGTGGAGCCTCTGCGCAATTTTCTCAAGCGGCTGTTCGGGTCCAGCGACGAACCCACGCCGGCGGTGACGCCGGCCGTCCGGCCGGCCGATCCGGACGCCACGGTACCGCTGCCGGAGCTGGCCGCCCGGCCGGCCCCGGATTCGTTCAAGAGCCGGCTGCCCCCGCCCTCCGGCACCCGGCTGACCATCGGCCTCGGCCAGCACGTGGGCCAGGTCCGGCCGCACAACGAAGACGTGCTGCTGGTCTTCACCGGCGAGCTGGGCGGGCTGGAGCCGATGCCCAACTTCGGCCTGTTCATCGTGGCCGACGGGATGGGCGGCCACTCGCTGGGCGAGCGGGCCAGCGGGCTGGCGGCGCGCACCATCTCCTATTCGGTCCTGCACCAGGTCCTGCCCTCCCTGCTGGCCGATCCGCAGGCCGAAGTCGAGCGGCCGCTGCTGACCGAGGTGATGGAATCGGCCATGGCGGCCGCCAACCGGGCCGTGGTCAGCGGCGTGCCCGAAGGCGGCACCACCCTCACCGGGGCCCTGATCCTGGGCGACCAGATGGTGCTGTGCCACGTCGGCGACACGCGCGCCTATCTGTTACAGGATGGCCACCTGGAGCAGCTGACCCGCGACCATTCGCTCGTCCAGCGGTTGAAGGAGCTCGGCCAGATCACGGACGACGAGGCGGCCGTCCATCCGCAGCGCAGCGTGCTGTACCGGGCCGTGGGCCAGGGCGACGGCCTGGAAGTGGACGTGAGTTCGCGCCGGCTGGCGCCTGGCTCAATCCTGCTGATCTGCTCGGACGGCCTGTGGAGCCTGGTGCCCGATCACCTGATCCTGGAGCTCATCCACCAATCCACCAGCCTGCAGGCCGCTTGTGACGCCCTGGTGCAGGCCGCCAACGACGCCGGCGGCCCCGATAACATCTCGGCCGTCATGATCCAGATGCCGGGTTGAGGCCGCGCCTGACGCGGGCCGGCCCTGGCAGGCCGGCCGGCCAACTCATCATGGTTTTCCGCCCCTCCCTCGCCTATGGCTACCGGTGACCTGTACGCGCTGTTAGGCGTCCCGGCCTCGGCTTCGCCGGAGGACATCAAGACCGCCTACCGCGGCGCCGCGCGCCGGTTCCACCCCGACGTCAACGCCAACTTCGGCGCCACCGAGGAGTTTAAGCTCGTCTCCGAGGCGCACGCCGTCCTCAGCGACGCCGCCCAGCGCGCCCAATACGACGCCGGCGCGCGCCAGAAGAGCGCCGCCCCGGTCTTCAACCTGCGCGCCCAGCTCAGCCGGGACCGGGTGCCGGTGCTGGCCGAGCCGCAGGTGGTGTACGCGCTGGTGGAGCTGCGCCCGGCTGTGGCGCCGGCCGATATCCCCACCCCGCCCGTCAACCTGACCTTGGTGCTGGACCGCT
>JAEURL010000167.1 GCA_016789165.1 Anaerolineales bacterium
CTGTGCGTGGCCGCCTATCTGGGGGCGACGGCCGCCGTGTTGCAGGCCTGGGCCAGCGGCCGGGCCCGCTGGCTGGCGCTGGCCGGCGTGCTGGCCGCCCTCGCGATCTTTCTGCGCGCGGACATGGCGTTGTTCGTGGCCGGCCTGCTGGCCGCCCTGTTCCTGTTCCGCCCCGGCTGGGCCGTGCGCCTGGGCGCGGTGCTGGGCGCCAGCTGTCTGCCGTGGCTGGCCCTGAACCGGTATGCCATGGGCGACTTCTTCAACCCGCAGGCGCCGGCGGTGGCCAGCGTGCCTCTGTTCGCCGGCTTTCGCGAGGTCGGCCTCTGGTTCGTGCCCTACGCCTTGCTGAATGCGCCGCGCGTCCTGGCTTTGCCGCTCGGGCCGCTCGCCTTGATCGGCGGCACGCTGCTCAGCGCGGCGGCCCTGCTCGCGCCGCTCGTGGCGCGCTGGCGCGCCGTGGGAGTGGCGGCCGGCTTGGGGCTGGCGCTGTTGGGCGCCAGCGTGCTGGCCGACACTTACGGCTACCGCTCGGTCCACGGCTTGATCCTGGCCGCGCCGCAGATCGTCTTCGCGGCCTGGCTGTATCCGGAGCGCCGGCCGGGGGCGCCGGCGCTGCTGGCCTGGTCCCTGGCCGTGGGCGCGGCCGTGTATGGGGGCGTCTACCTGGCGCGCGGCTGGGTGGCGGCTGGCGGCCTGCAATGGGGGCCGCGCTACATGCTGGTCCTCTATCCGTTGGCGATCACGGCCGGGCTGGCCGGCCTGTGGCGGACCTGGCCGGGCCTGGGGCGCGCCCTGCGCTGGGGGCTGGCGGCGGCCTATCTGGCGTGTGCGGGCGTCGGCTTGGGATTTGAAGTGCGCGGCGTCGCCGCCGCCAATTGGACGATGGCCGCCTACGCGCGGGCGCGGACGGCCGTGCAGGCCTTGCCGGCGCAAGCCATCGTCACGCCGTGCACCTGGATGACCATGGTGATCCCGGAGCTGTATTGGACCGGGCGCGTCTTCGCGCAGGGCGATCTGGAACGCTGGACGGCGCTGGCCCGGCAGGCCGGCCTCCAATCAGCGGCCCAGGTGGAGATGAATGCCTGTCAGAACGTCGGCCTGGACGAGGTGGCCCGGCTGGAGGCGCAATGGCCGAGCGGGCTGGCCGTCAACCCGCTGCCGCTCGAGCCCTGAGCGCGGCCGGCGCTCAGCCGCCGCGGCCCGTCTCGGCCAGGGCGGCGTGATAGATCTGGAGCAGGCGCTGGCTGATGGCCGGCCAACTGAAGGTGGCCACGGCGCGGCGCCGCGCGGCAGCGCTCATTTCCGCCCAGCGCGCCTCGTCGCCCAGCACATCCCGAATGGCCGCGGCCAGGGCAGCCGGCTGGGCGGGCGGTGCCAGGCGGCCGGTGTCCGGCGTGATGACGTCAGGGATGCCGCCGGCGGTGGTGCCCACGCAGGGCGTGCCGCAGGCCAGAGCCTCCAGCAGGACGACGCCCAGCCCTTCTTCGAGGGAGGGCAGGACCAAGGCGCGCGCGCGCTGCATCCAGGCGCGGACGACCTCGGGCGGCTGCGGGCCGAGCCACTGCACCCGGTCGCCCACCCCGAGGCGGGCGGCCAGGGCCTCCAACTCGGCGCGCTGCGGGCCTTCGCCGATGACGGCCAGGCGCAGGTCCGGCTGGCCGGCCAGCACGTCCGGCAGGGCGGCCAGCAGGTGGCGCACCCCCTTGATTTCGATCAAGGCGCCGACGTACACCAGCCACGGCTCGCGCGGGCCGGGCGCCGGGCGGAAGGCCTCCACGTCCACGCCGTCCGGCACCACCACCAGGCGGGCCGGCGGCACGCCCAGACGGGCGGCCCGCTCGGCCAGGTACCCACTGACCGCGATCACGCGCCGGCAGGCGGCCAATGCCGCGCGGGTGGCCGGCGTCACCAGCGGCACGCGCGTCGCCTGGGTGAGGTCGCTGCCGTGCAGGGTGGCGACCACGGGCCGGCGGTGCCACACCTGGCTGACGGCGGCGGCCGCCGCCGAGAGGGTCCAGTTGGCGTGGACGATGTCACAGTCCGCGGCGTAGCGGGCGACGGCCAGGGTGTGGACCAGCAAGAACGGGGCGGCCAGCAGGCGCGCCCAGGGGTTGGCGCGCCAGACGGCCGGCAAGCCGCCGCCGGCTTTGCGCAAGACGGCCAGCCGGTCCGGCCAGATGTAGCGCGGGCGGATGACCGTGACCGGCCCGAACTGCTGCCGGGTGGGGCAGCCGGGCTCGTGCATGGCGATGACGCGCACGCTTT
>JAEURL010000187.1 GCA_016789165.1 Anaerolineales bacterium
AGTGGTGAGCAGTTCTGGGTCCATGCGGCGCCTCCTGGGCGGGCGATGTTTCAATCTGCTGGCAGGGTAGCCGATCCGCCTGGCGCGCGCATCGGCGCTCGGGCGGAGGCCGGCCTCCGCCGGGAGACGGGCGGCCCGGAAACAAAAAGCCCGCCGGTCTGGCCGGCGGGCAGGCGCTCAGACGGCGGTTATTTGCGCCGGGGCGGCGCCTGGCCGCCCTCCGGCGACTGCGAGCCGAAGAGCACGCCTTCCAGCGAGCGCAGGCCGCGCCGCGCCGCGGAGCGCACGCGCGCCAGTTGGTAAGCGGCCTGCCGGCGCACCCGGCTCCAGGCCGTGACCTCGATGGGCGTGGCCTCCCACTTGAGGACGGCCGCACCCCAGGTCAGGCCGGCCCCAAAGCCCACCAGCACCAGGTGATCATCCGGGCGCAGCCGGCCCTGCGCCACGGCCTCGCACACCGCGATCGGGATGGAGGCGGCCGAGGTGTTGCCGTAGCGGTCCAGGTTGAGCATGAAGCGGTCCTCGGCCAGCCCCAGGGTCTTGGCCGCCGATTCGATAATGCGCCTGTTGGCCTGGTGCGGCACGATCAGCCGGATCTGCTCCAGCGTCAGGCCGGCCGCCTCCACCACCTCGCGCACGGCCGAGGTCATCACGCGCGTGGCGAAGCGGTAGACCTCCTTGCCGTCCATGTGGATGGTGTGCAAATTGTCGTGGACGGTGTCGTAGGTGGCCGGCAGTTTGCTGCCGCCAGCCGGGATGATGAGCGAATCGCCGCCCGAGCCGTCCGAGCGGAGCAGGGAGCTGAGCAGCCCGCCCGGGCTCTCCCGGCCCTGGAGCAGGAAGGCGCCGGCCCCGTCGCCAAACAGGATGCAGGTGCCCCGATCCTTCCAGTTCACCACGCGCGAGAGCGTCTCCGCGCCGATGACCAGCACGGTCTGGGCCGCGCCGCTGCGGATGGCGGCCGAGCCCATGGCCAGCCCATAGATGAAACCGGTGCAGGCCGCGGCCAGGTCAAAGGCGCCGGCGTTCTCGGCGCCGACCGCATCCTGCACCAGGCTGGCCGTGGACGGAAAGGCGTGCTCGGGCGTGCTGGTGGCCACGATCACCAGGTCCACGACCTCGGCCGGCACGTCGGCCACCTCCAGCGCCCGGCGGGCGGCCTCGGCCGCCAGGCTGGCCGTGGTCTCCTTGGGGCCGGCGATGCGGCGCTGGCGGATGCCCGTGCGCGCCACGATCCATTCGTCGCTGGTGTCCACCAGGCGGGCCAGGTCGTCGTTAGTCATCACGCGCTCGGGGACGGCCATGCCCCAGCCCACGATGTGGGCGTAGGGCAGTTTGCCGCCGTTGGCGGTCGGCCGGCCGGGGCCGTTGGCGCGCGGCGCCGGCGCGTGGCCGTTGCCGTTGGGCGGGCGGGGGACCGGGCTGCCGCCGGCCTCCACCGGTTGGGCGGCGGCGCTGGCCGCGGGGAGCGTTGGCGGCCGGCCGTTCGTGCGTTCCGGCGCGGCGGGCGGGGCAGATAGTTCGGTCATGCCTGTCCGTTGGTGTACTGGCCCAGGATCAGCGTGCCGTTGTGGCCGCCGAAGCCGAAGGAGTTGGACATCACGCGCCGCACCGGCTTGGCGCGCTGGACGTTGGGCACGTAGTCCAGGTCGCACTCGGGGTCGGGCGTCTCGTAGTTGATGGTGGGCGGGATCAGCCCGGACTGCAGGACCTTGACGCACAGCACGGCCTCCACCGCGCCGGCCGCGCCCAATAGGTGGCCGGTCATGCTCTTGGTGGAGCTGATGGTCAGGTCGTAGGCGTGTTCGCCGAAGACGGCCTTCACGGCCCGGGTCTCGCTCCGGTCGTTCAGGGGCGTGCTGGTGCCGTGGGCGTTGAGGTAGTCAATGTCCGCCGGCGGCAGGCCGGCCTGGCGCAGGGCCATGCTCATGCAGGCGGCGGCGCCGGCGCCGTCGTCCAGCGGGGCCGAGATGTGGTGGGCGTCGTTGGAGAGGCCGTAGCCCAGCACCTCGGCCAGGATGTGCGCCCCGCGCGCCCGGGCGTGGGCCTCGGCCTCCAGCACCAGCGCGGCGCCGCCCTCGCCGATGACGAAGCCGTCGCGGTTCTTGTCAAAGGGACGCGAGGCGCGCTGGGGATCGTCGTTGCGGCGCGAGCAGGCGTTCATCACGTTGAAGCCGGCCAGGGCCACCGGCACGATGGCGGCCTCCGCGCCGCCGGCCACCATGGCGTCCGCGCGGCCGGAGCGGATGGCCTCAAAGGCCTCGCCCACGGCGTTGGTGCCGCTGGCGCAGGCCGAGATGATGCCCAGGTTGGGGCCGCGCATCCCGAACAGGATGGCGATCTGGCCGCCGGCGCTGTCCGGCAGCATCATGGGCACCAGGAAGGGGCTGACGCGCCGCGGGCCCTTGCTGTGCAGCACCTCCAGCTCGGCGCTGAGCGTGCCGATGCCGCCGATGCCGCTGCCGATCAGGGCCCCGATGCGGTCGCGATTGTGCACCGTGACCTCCAGGCCGGCGTCGCGCAGCGCCTCCTGGGTGGCGGCCGCCGCAAACTGGACGAAGCGGTCCATCCGGCGCGCTTCCTTGCGCCCAAACAGCGCGGCGGCGTCAAAGCCCTTCACCTCGGCGGCAAAGTGCGTCTCGTGGGAGCTGGCGTCGAAAAGCGTGATGGGCGCGGCGCCCGAGCGGCCGGCCAGGGCGCTTTCCCACGTGGCGGCCACGTCGTTGCCCAACGGGCTCACGCAGCCCAGGCCGGTAATGACAACCCGGTCAGACATAAATATTCCTTATCGTTTCTAGAGGAAGTGTTTGCCAGTATAACACTCGGTATCCGGCCGGGATGCGAAATATTACGTAATCACAAACAGGAAATGTTGTTGATCCGATCTGGGCCGTTGTTTGACGGCGCCCCCGCCGTGCATTAGACTCCAGCGCGCTTCCACACTGACCAAAGCAAGCTATAAGGCCGGCCGAGGGATGAGCCGGCCAAGGAACGAATTACATGTCCAAAACTCTTTTGTTGGCGGTGCTGGCCGCCGTCTTGAGCGGATTGGCGATTGGCCTGCAGGCCTCGCTCAACGGCGCGACGGGCCGCAACCTGGGGGCGGTCTTCACCGGCCTGCTGGTCAACGTGGCCGGCGGGGCGGCGGCCGGCCTGCTGTTGACCTTTGTCCTTGCCCGCCAGGGCGGGCTGTCCTCGGCCAGCCTGACGGCCCCCACGCTGATCCAGATCGTCGTCTCCGGCCTGCTGGGGATCGGCATCATCGCCGGCGTCTCCTATGCCCTGCCCAAGACGGGCGTGGCGGCCGGCCTCTCGGCCTTGATCGCGGGCCAGATGCTGGTGGCGCTGGTGGTGGATACGTTCGGCCTGGCCGGCGGGCCGCCCATCCCCGTGACCCTGGGCCGGGTGGCCGGCCTGGGGCTGCTGGCGCTGGGGACGTGGGCGCTGCTGCCGAAGGGCTGAGGCCGGCCAGCGTGCCGCCGGAGAGGCCGCGATGATCCTGGTGACCGGTGCCACCGGCTTGGTGGGCCGCGCCCTGCTGCGCCGGCT
>JAEURL010000199.1 GCA_016789165.1 Anaerolineales bacterium
AACCCGACCGGCGCCTGGTTCGAGAACGTGGTGATCAACTCCCCGGTCAAACTGCAGGGCGTGGGGCCGGGCGGCACCTATCTGGACGCCAGCGGCGTGCAGCAGACCGTGCTCGGCTCGGTGATCAACGGCAACGGCTTCGGCGGCGATACGCCCACGGCCGACGCCTGGCGCACCCTGGTGGCCGGCCTGCAGTGGGCGGGCAACCAGCAGATCTATGAGGGCGCCGTGGTCACCGTCCAGGCGCGCCAGAACAGCTTCCAGGCCGGGTTCCGCGTGGCCGTCGACGGCTTCATCATCGAGGGCGGCGACCAGCTCGGCTTCCCCAACAACATCAACCAGATCGGCGGCGGCACCACCGGCCAGCCGGCGGTGGTGGAAGTGCAGGGCGGCGGCATCTACATCAACGGCCACGCCCACTTCATGCAGGTGACCAACAACATCCTGCGCAGCAACGGCGGCGCGTACGGCGGCGCCATCCGGGTGGGCACGCCCAACGCCGTGGCCACGCCGGCCGCCGACGGCCGCCCGGCCTGGGACGGCTTCAACTGGAACGACAACATCCTGATCGCCCGCAACCAGATCCTGGCCAACGGCGGCACCAACCTGGCCGGCGCCATCGGCCTCTTCCAGGGCAGTGACACCTACGAGGTGGCCTGGAACCATATCTGCGGCAACTTCTCGGCCGAGTACGGCGGCGGCATCAGCCACTACGGCTACAGCCCCAACAGCAGCATCCACAACAACCGCATCTACTTCAACCGCAGCATGGACGAAGGCGGCGGGATCATGATCGCGGGCGAGCTGCCGGCCGACCCGAACACCCTGACCATCGGCGCCGGGCAGGTGTCCATCTACAGCAACATCATTCAGTCCAACCTGTCCAACGACGACGGCGGCGGGCTGCGCTTCCTGATGGCCCAGGGCACCGGCCTGCCGGGCACGGCGGCCCCGATCTTCCGCGTCTACAACAACATCATCGTCAACAACATCTCCACCCACGAAGGCGGCGGCGTGTCCCTCAACGACGCCCCCAATGTGCGCTTCTACAACAACACGGTGATGAAGAACCTCACCACCGCCACGGCCCTGACCAGCAACGGCGCGCCCGCCCCGGCCGGCCTGAGCACCTCGCGCAACAGCACCTTGCTCCAGGCCACCCTGGCGCGCACGGCCCCGCTCTACAGCCAGCCGCTGCTGTTCAACAACATCTTCTGGGACAACCGGGCCGGCAGCTTCGACCTGGCCGGCGGCGTGAGCGGCATCGGCCTGCCCAATGACCCGAACCCGATCTACACCTGGGACATCGGCGCGGCCGACCGCGGCATCCAGCTGCCGATCTGGAACAGCTTCCTCTCGGCCGGCGCCGACACCCGCGACTACCGCGACGCCGGGCTGCCCACCCCGACCGTCACGGTCGGCGTGAACCCGCTGGTGGTCTCCACCTACGACACCACCGTGGAAGTCCTGCCCTGGCGCGGCAACCCGCGCTTCGTGGGCGCCACCATCGTGGCCCAGGACGTGCCGCCGACGCTGATGGGCAACTACCACCTGCAGGCCGGCTCCCCGGCCGTGAACGCCGGCGCCTTCACGCGCGGCGGCCAGACCGTGGCCACGACCGATATCGACGGCGACCCGCGCCCGACCAACGCCACCAACCCGCTCAACCCGGCGGCGGACGTCGGCGCGGACGAGATCGGGCCGCGCAACAACTTCATCCTGGTCCTGCCCGACAGCCAGGTGTTTGACACGCTCTATCTGCCGTTCGTCCGGCGGTAAACAGCGCCCAGCTCGCGGATGACCGCAAGGAGACCTGGAATGACCTTCAAACGACCACTGCCCCAACTCTCCCGGCGCGGCTTCTTCAAGCTCGGGGCCGGCTTGGCCGCCGCGGCGGCCGGCGCCTACGCCGTGCCGCGCGCCCTGATCCGGCCCGCCGTGGCCCAGGCGCCGGCCGTGCGCACCGTGCCGGACCAGCACCTGGTGGCCACCGACGGCTGGATCAGCATCCCGGGCCCGCAGCTGCCGGCTGACGCCCGGCCCGAGAACGCCTTCCACCCGGATCCGTACGCGCCGGCCGGCCTGAGCACGTACATGTTCGGCTTCACGGATGTCAGCGACATCACGCGCGGCCGGGGCCGTTTCGCGACCTGGTCGCCCCAGGAGCGCACGGACTACATCAACAGCCAGAAGATGCAGGCCCTGCACACCGCCCCCTGGGTGGGCGTGGACCAGGAGGCCGACTTCTGGCTCAAGCTCACCAACCTGGGCCTGGCGATGCGCCCGGACCTGACCGACGCGCACACCGTCCACTGGCACGGCTTCAAGAACGCCATCCCCATGTTCGACGGCGAGCCGCACTCGTCGATGGGCGTGTCCATCGGCAGCGAGCTGATGTACTACTACAAGCCGCATGACCCGGGCACCTACATGTACCACTGCCATGTGGAGGAGACCGAGCACATCCACATGGGCATGACGGGCGTGGCTTACGTGCGCGCCCTGCAGAACCGCGGCAGCGCCGATCCGCTCTTCCAGGCCCGCTACCCGGGCGTGACCGGCATCCCGGCCGGCCGCTACGCCTACAACGACCTGGTGTCCCCCAGCGATCCGCGCTCGACGCGCTACGACCGCGAGTACCTGCTGATCTTCACCGAGGTGTGGGCCTACATGCACTGGTGCGACGCCCACATCCAGCTGGTGGACTGGACCGATTACAAAGCCGATTTCTACCTGATCAATGGCCGGGCCTACCCGGACACGCTCCTGCCCAACGGCGACCCGCATGACCCGGCCAACCAGGGCACGCGCCTGCAGTACCAGCCGCACTCGGCCCTGATCCAGGCCAACGCCGGCGAGCGCGTCCTGCTGCGCGTGGTGAACCTGGGCTTCAAGCCCATCACCGTCACCCTGCCCGGCCTGAAGATGCGGGCGGTCGGCCGCGATGCCTCGCCCCTGCGCGGGCTGACGGCCGGCGGCCTTCGCGCCGGGGCGGACCTCAGCCAGCGCACCAACGCGCTGGCCATGGGCTCCGGCGAGACCTGGGACGTGATCGTGGAGGCGCCGGCGGCGGCGGCCCCCACCCGCACCGACGACCTGAACCGCGGCTACCAGCCCTACCTGCTGTACAACCGCAACCTGCAGCAGGCCACCAACGGCGATCTGGACGGCAGCTACGGCGGCCAGATGACCGAGATGCGCGTCTACCCGGCCGGCACCCTGGGGCCGCAGACGGACGCCAATCAGTTGGTCTGACGCCGGCCGAGTCACAAGGAGAACGCCCATGCTCAAAGTCGCGACGCTCAAATGGTTCGAACGGGCCCTGTGGCTGGCCGCCGTCTTTGCCTTTGCCCTGGCCCCGGCCGCGGCGCTGGCCCCGGTCCGCGCCCAGGAGGCGGCCCTGCCGCCTTCCGGCATGGTCTGCACCACCAGCCCCGGCCCCAACCCGGTCTTCACCCTCACGGCCCGCACCGGCTACATCAGCCTGGCGGACGGCAACACCGCCTTCATGTGGAGCTTCAGCAACGGCGACGAGCCGTTCCAGTATCCGGGGCCGGTGCTGTGCGTGAACGAGGGCGATAACGTCTCGGTGGTGGTCCGCAATACGCTGACCGTGCCGATCTCGCTGGTCTTCCCCGGCCAGGCCGGCGTCCTGGCCGATGGCGCGCCCGTCCAGCCGGACCTGGCCAACAACTCGCTCACCACCAGCATCCCGGCCGGCGGCGTGCTGACCTACAGCTTCACGGCCAGCCGGCCCGGCACCTTCGGCTACCAGAGCGGCACCAACCCCGCCATCCAGGTGAACATGGGCCTGTTCGGGGCGCTGGTGGTCCGGCCGGCCTTGGCCGGCGGCGTGGACACGGCCGGCGGCACGCCCATCCCCTTCGGCTATGCCTACGGGCTGACCTCCACCGTCTTCAACGCCGATACCGAGTACCTGCTCATGCTCTCGGAGATCGACCCGTACCTGCACACCGCCGTGGAGCGCGGCCAGCCGTTTGATCTGGCGCAGTACAAGCCGCGCTACAACTTGATCAACGGCCGCGCCTTCCCGGACACCCTGGCGCCTAACGGGGCCTCCTGGCTGCCGGCCCAGCCCTACGGCGCCCTGACGCACATCCGGCCGCTCGATCCGCGCACGACCATCCTGGTGAGCGGCGTGCCCACCGCCAACCCGGCCTACTACCCGTATCCGGCCCTGCAGCGCTACCTGAACTTCGGCTACGAAGACGTGCCCTTCCACCCGCACGGCAACAGCGGCATCGTCATCGGCCGCGACGGCTACGTCCTGAACGATGCCGCCCAGGGCGACCTCTCGTTCGAGAAGTTCACGGTGCCGGTGGCGCCGGGCCAGAGCTGGGACGTGACCTTCGACTGGCGCGACGCCGAGAGCTTTGACCCGGTGGTCAACCCCATCCCGGTGGAAGTGCCGAACGAGGCCAGCGTGCAGATCGGCGCCTGGTTCGGCAGCCCCTACCTGGGCCAAGTGGACACGCCCGCCATCGTGGGCATCACGTCCTTCAACCAGTGCGGCGAGTACTACCACATCGCCCACAGCCATAACCTGACGCAGATCAACGGTTGGAACTCGCTGATGGTGGGCCTGATCACGTTCACGCGCGTCGACCCGCCGCTGCCCAACAACTGCCCGGTCAACTGAGGCTTCGGCTCCAGAAGGAAGGGAAGACCTATGGAAAACGTCAAACGCTTCAGCCTGCGAGCCGGCTTGTTTCTCGCGGCGGCGCTGGTCAGCCTGGCGCTGGCCGGCCGCGTCCAGGCGGCGCCCGGCCTGCAGCCCGGCGTGGATTGCACGGCCGGCTGCACGCTCT
>JAEURL010000277.1 GCA_016789165.1 Anaerolineales bacterium
CCACTGGAAGCCAAAGTCGCTGAAGCCGATGCGCTCGTAGCGGGCCGGGTCATAGGCGGCCCGGAACTCGATGGTCTGGCCGGGGCTGTACGTGTTGACCGAGCGGATGCGCGCGCCGACCGTGTCGCTGACCACCTGGACCACGCCGCCGGCGACCGTGGGCGTGTAGGGGCCGGAGGGCGTGATGGTGCGGCCCACCCACTGGCTGGTGTCGAAGAAGCCGTCGGTGCCGAAATAGTCTTCCAGGGTGGTGGAGCGCAGGCGCACCTCGCCGCCGCCGGCGTTGGCGATCAGGGCGTTGGTGAGCGTGCTGCAGCTGGCGCCCTGGCCGAACTCGGCGGCCGTGGACTGCGTCAGGCTGCCGGCCGGCGTGGTGAAGGTGCCGACGGCGCTCTGGCTCTCCAAGCCCTCCGGCGTGGCCGCATAGACGGCGTAGTAATACAGGGTGTTGGCCGGCAGGCCCGTCAGGGCGAAGGTGTGCGAGGTGAGGTACTCGGTGCCCGTGAGCCAGGTGCCCAGGGCCGGCGTCTGGCCGTACTGCACGCGCGCCAGGGCCAGCCGGTCCGTGGCGGCGCTGATCTGCACCGGCAGGGTGGCGGCCGCGGCGGAGACGCCCGAGATCACGGCCGGCAGAGCGCCGGCGGCGGCCACCTGCACCCAGTCCACCTGCGGGCTGGCAGTGGAGTCGCTGGTGCTGAGGGCGGCCCGGTACTGCAGATAGCGGCCGGCCGGGCTGAGCACGGCGTTGCCGGCCCCCAGGGCGGACCAGGCGGACCAGCTGACGCCGTCCGGTGAGGCGCGCGTCTCGAAGCTGACGGCGGTGCCGGCCGGCGTGCTGCCGCCCCAGGCCAGGGCCCCCCACCCCGTGGTCTGGCCGGCGTCAAAGCTGCAGGACTGATAGGTGCCGCTGGCGGGGTAGGCGTCCACGCGCAGCCAATCCACCTCGATCTGGGAGCCGGGGTCCAGCGTGTACAGCCAGACGTAGGGCGCGTAGGCCGAGGCCACCGTGTCCGTCACCCGCACGGCGCCGTCCACGAAGTAATAGGTGTTGGTGGGCGTCCACTGGATGCGGTACAGGTGCCAGAGGGCGGGGTCCACGTCCGGCAGGTTGGAGTTGACCGGGCTGGGCGAACCGGTGCGGGCGTTGGCCTGCACCAGATTGGTGTTGGTGGTGATGAACAGCCGATTGGCGCTGGCGGCGTCCGCGCCGCCGGGCGTGCTCTGCCGGCCGAAACCGATATCGCCCCAGGCCGTGTTGGGGGGCGGCACGCGCAGCCGGGCGCGGGCTTCAAAGGTGCGCACCGGCTCGGTCACGGTCACGGTCGAACGCAGGTAAGAGGCGTTGAGCGTGATCACGCCGCTGGCCTGCACGGGCGGGACGCCGGAGGCGCTGTTGGTCAGGCCCGTGATCCAGCGGGTGTAATCGATTTGCGGGTTGTAGAAGTAATCTTCCACCGCCGCGGCCAGGCGCACCTCACCGCCGTTCACGTCGGCCACGCTGGTGTTGGCGGCCACGGCGCAGGTCTGATTGAAATCGGCCAAGGCCGTGTGGCGCCAGCCGGTCTGCGGCGTCACCACCACCTGGCGGACCTCGGGCGAGATCAGGGGGTTGGCGGTGCTGAAGGTCAGGCGGTACTGCAGGAAGCGGCCGGCCGGGCTGGCGATCTGGCCGCCGGCGCCCACCGCCGTCCAGGCGGACCAGTTGGCGTTGTCGGCCGAGGTGCGCGTCTCGGCGGCCACGGCCGTGCCGGCCGGCGTGTCGGCGGCCAGGGCCAGCGTGCCCCAGGTGGTGGTTTCCTCGGCGTCGACGGCGCAGGAGATGAACTCGCCGCTGGCCGGATAGGGCGCCACGCGCACCCAATCCACCTGCACCTGGCTGCCGGGGTCGGCGGTATAGAACCAGGCCCAGGCCGAGGTGGCGGCCGTGCCGGCGAAGGTCTGTTGCAAAACGCCGTCGATGAAGTACTGGGTGGCGGCCGCGCCCCACTCCACGCGGTAGGTGTGCCAGGCGGTCAGGTCCACGCCCGCAATGGTCGGGAAGGCGCCGGCGGCGCTGCCGTCCCGGGAGGTGGCGTAGAGCTGGCTGACGTTGTCGGTCTCGAACAGGCGGTGGGCAAAGCCGGCGGTGGCGCCGTAGGGCTGGCTCTGCCGGCCGAGGCCAAACGAGCCCCAGCCCGTGTCCTGGGCCGAGGCGCGCAGGCGGGCGCGGAACTCCATGGCGCGGGCGCCGGCGGCGAGGGACGCTTGCGAGCGGATGTAGGCGCTGTCCAGGGTCAGCCGGCCGCCGGCCAAGGTGGGCGCGGAGCCGCCCCAGGTGTACACCCGGCCGGAGGTCCAGCGCGTGGTGTTGAGGGCGGTGCCGTCGAAGTCATCTTCCACGGCCGCGGCCAGGCGCAGTTCGCCGCCGGCGGCGTTGGTGACCGAGATATTGGTCAGGGTGGTGCAGCCGGCGAAATCAGCGGTGGAGGTGTCTGACCACGGCCCGATGCTGCGCGCCAGGGCCGGCCGCACAGCGGCGGGTGGCAGGGCGCCGGCCAGGGCTGAAATCAGAATGGCTGCGGCGCTGGCCACCCGCACCAATAGGTGAGCGCCAGGAAGTGCGGGGGAGCGGAATACACCAGCCGACATAGGTCTGTCCTTCACCAAGCAATAGCGGCAACGCGAGCCACAACTCCCCCCAGGGTTGGAAGAAGATGTATGGGATTGGGCGGATAGAGAACGCCAGGGCAAGCCAAGGCGCGCCCCGCAGGAGGCGCCTTGTCAGAAATTGTATGACACCCCCTCGGCGGACCTGATTAGTACTTTACGACTACTCAAATGAGGAGCGGCGCCGTAACCCGGCGCCGCTCCAACATGACTCAAACGTAAAGTGGGGGGCCGCTATGGCCCGATGTAGCTGGTGCGGCGCGAGTCGAAGGCGTCAAAGTAGTAGGTGCCGCGGGTGCCGCCGTCAATGCCGTCCAGGGCGCCCAGGCGGGCGGCGTCGATCCGGCGGGTGCTGTTGTTGACGCCGGTCAGGTCGGCACTCTGGACACCGTCAATCCAGAGCGTCAGGCCGCCCGTTGAGCCGGAGCGCCAATCAATCTCGATGGCGTGCGGGGCATCGCTGATAGCGAACCAACTGCTGGTGGTCCAGGTGCTGGAGTTGTTGATCAGCGCGGCCCGGATCTGGTACGACCCCGCCGAGTAGGTCAGCTCGAGCCGCAGGACCACGGTCGAGGCGCCATTGAGGCCGTAGAAGATGTAGTGGGCGTTTCCGCTCGTCATCGGGATCGAGTTCGGGTCGAAGTAGAAGCGGGCGCGGTAGCGCGTCTCGGAGGCCGGCGAGTTGTCGACCGCGTAAATAGCGGTGTTGTTGTCCAGCAGGGCCTGCATCCCGCGCGTGCTGCCGGCCAGCGCCGCGCCGGCCGTCACGCTCAAGTCGCCGGCGTCGGTCACGCTGGAGCTCCAGGCCGCCAGTGAGCCGCCCTCAAAGCCATCCGCAAAGATCCGGTCGGCCGGGACGGTAGCCGTGGGCGTGGCCGATGGCGTCGAGGTCCGGGTGGGCGTGGCCGTGTTCGTCGCCGTGGCCGTGTTGGTGGGCGTGGGCGTGCGTGTCGGCGTATTGGTCGGCGTGGGCGTGCGCGTCGCCGTCTGCGAAGGCGTGGCCGTAGCGGTGTTGGTGGCCGTCGGCGTACGGGTCGGCGTGTTGGTGGCTGTGGGCACGACCGGCGTATTGGTGTTCGTCGCGGTCGGCGTGGGGGTGCGCGTGGGCGTATTGGTCGCCGTCGGCGGCACCGGGGTGTTGGTGGCGGTTGCAGTCGGCGGCACCGGCGTGTTGGTGTTGGTCGCGGTCGCGGTCGGCGGCACCGGGGTGTTGGTATTGGTGGCGGTCGCCGTCGGCGGCACCGGCGTGTTGGTCGCGGTCGCGGTCGCCGTCGGCGGCACTGGGGTGTTGGTCGCGGTCGCGGTCGCCGTCGGCGGCACCGGCGTGTTGGTCGCGGTCGCGGTGGCCGTCGGCGGCACCGGCGTGTTGGTCGCGGTCGGCGGCACCGGGGTGTTGGTCGCGGTGGCCGGCAGCGGCGTCGCCGTGGGGGCGGCCGGGAACGGATACCCGCTCACCCAGGCCGGGTCGGCGGCATCGGCGTCAGGCCCGGCGCCCAGCGTGCCGGTGTTGTTGCTGGCCGATTCGTCCAGCGTGGTCTGGCCGGCGCCCTCGTCGAAGGACCACAGGCCGAGCGTGTTGGCGTCGGCCGTGAAGGGGGCGGCCGGCACGGTGAAGGCCGCGCTGTAGCGCACGCTGTTCGAGACGCGCACCTCATCCAGCGCGCCGCTGAAGAAGGCGAAGCCGTTCAAACCGCCCAGGCGCAGCTGCGGACCCTGGGTGAGGGTGCCCATCGCCGTCACGGCCGAAGCGCTGCCGTTCACAAAGGTCTGGGCCTGGCCGGCCGCGTACGTGCCCGCCACGTGATACCACTGGCCGGCCGCCAGCACCGCCGGGTTCTGGCTGGATTGCCAGCCGGCCGAGGTGGAGAGCCAGAAGGTCAGCCGGCCGCCGTTCAACTCCAGGGACCAGCCCGTGTTGGAGCCGCCCCCGAGGACCAGCAGGCCGTTGGCGTTGCTGGCATTCGGGCGCACCCAGGCTTCCACGGTCAGCGGCCCGGTGCCCGGCACGGCCCCCGCCATCACGGCATCGTCCACGCCGTCAAAAGCCAGGGCGAAGTTGCTGGCCGGCACGGGCGTGGCCGTGGCCGGCAGCGGCGTGT
>JAEURL010000321.1 GCA_016789165.1 Anaerolineales bacterium
GCGGAAGCCATGCTCCGCGCGGCCGGCGCGGACCTGGCCGGCCGGGTGCTGGTGGATGCCACCAACCCCCTCGCGCCCGGCCTGCAATTGGCGCTGGGACACACCACCTCCGGCGCCGAACAGGTGGCGGCCTGGGCGCCCGGCGCCCGCGTGGTCAAGGCCTTCAACACCCCGGGCGTGGAGAACATGGCCGACCCGCACTATGCCGGCCAGGCGGCGACCATGTTGATCTGCGGCGACGACGCCTCCGCCAAAGCCGTGGTGGCCGGCCTGGCCGAGGCGCTGGGGTTTGACGTGGCCGACCTGGGCGGCCTGCCGCAGGCCCGGTTGTTGGAGCCGCTGGCCCTGATCTGGATCCAGCTGGCCATCGGCCAGAAGCAGGGCCGCGGGATCGCGTTCCGGCTGCTGCGCCGCTGAAGGCCGTATGACCGGCGAGCCCCAGTCCTGGCTTTCCCTCAAACAAGCCGCCGCACACCTGGGCGTGCATCCCACCACGCTGCGGCGCTGGGCCGACGAGGGTCAGGTGCCCGTGCTGCTGACGCCGGGCGGGCACCGGCGGTTTGCAGTGGCTGACCTAGAGCGCTTCGCCGAGGAGCACCGCCGGCTGCGCCAGTTGCCTGGCCTCGAACAGCTCTGGGGCCGGCAGGCCCTGGACGAGGCCCGCCGGGAGCTCGTCGTTCACCGCACCGCACCCTGGCTGGCCGCTTATGACGAGGCCGACCGCGAGCGTCAACGGCAGCTGGGCCAGCAGCTCATGGGCATCCTGATGCAATACATCGCCCTGGCTGAAGGCGGCGCCGATTTGCTGGCCGAGGCGCGCCTCATCGGCCGCGCCCACGCCGAGAACACACTCCGCCTCGGCCTGCCCCTCGCCGACGCCCTGCAGGCGATGCTGTTCTTCCGTGACAGCCTGACCGAGACCGCCTTCAATCTCCCCGAGACCGCCCACGTGCGGCCGGAGGCCAACCAGCGGCTGCTGCGGCGCATCAACGCCGTGCTGAATGCCGTGGAACTGGCCGTGGCCGAGACGTACGACCAGGCCCGGCGCTGACGCCGGCGCTTCGCCCGCCCCCTCCCCGCAGGCCAGTTGCGGCCCGACGGCCGCCCTTGCTTGGCCAACTCAGGCAGGATGTCACCCAAAATCCTCGCCTTTGACACTAGAGCTGTCCCGCAATCATCAGTACCCTACGGCACAAGCGCATAGAATTAGATAGTTTAGTGAATCTATACTTATATTTGCGCATGATTAATTATATGGTCAGTCCTTGCCCTGGCGATTGGAGACCCCTCGCGTGATGGACATCGCCGCCCACTCTCTGCCCGACCGAACCGGCGTTCTGCTGATGAACACGGGCACGCCGGCCGCCCCGACCGCCGCCGCCCTGCGCCCCTATCTGGCCGAATTTCTGGGCGACCCCCGCGTTATCGAATTGCCGCGCTGGCTGTGGCTACCCGTGCTGCACCTGGGCATCCTCACCACCCGGCCGGCACGTTCCGCGCGGCTGTATGCGCGCGTGTGGACGCCGCAAGGTTCGCCGCTGTTGTTGACGATGCGCGCCGTGGCGGAAACCCTGCAGGCCGAGTTAAGCGCCTCCGCCGGCCAGGAGATCCCGGTGGCGATCGGCATGCGCTACGGCCAGCCGTCCATCGCCACGGCCCTGCGGGAACTGCGCGAGCGCGGCGTGCGCCGCCTCCTGGCTCTGCCCCTCTTCCCGCAGTATTCGGCCACCACCACGGCCGCTGTGCTGGACGCCGTCTTTGCCGAGCTGCGGCGCTGGCGCTGGATGCCCGAACTGCGCACGATCAGCCACTACCATACCCATCCCCGCTATTTGGCCGCGCTGGCCGCGACGGTACGCGAGGCCTGGGCCGCGCATGGCCGGCCTGAGCGCCTGCTCTTCTCCTTCCACGGCCTCCCGCGCAGCTATTTCCTCAAGGGCGATCCCTACTACTGCGAGTGCCAGCGGACCGCGCGGGAGGTCGCCGCCGCGCTTGGCTTGGCGGCCGGGGAGTGGCAGGTCACATTTCAATCGCGCTTCGGGCCGGTTGAGTGGCTCAGGCCTTACACAGACGAAGTGCTCGCCGAGGGGGGCCGCGCCGGACAGCAGGGCACCCACGTCATCTGCCCCGGTTTCGCCTTGGATTGCCTGGAGACTCTGGACGAGATCGCGCACGAGGGCCGCCGGATCTACGAAGGCGCTGGCGGGCAGGGCTTCCACTACATCCCGGCCTTGAACACGCGCGCCGACCACCTGGCCGCGCTGGCGGACCTGGCGCGGGCGCATCTGGCCGGCTGGCTGGATCAGCCGGCGACACCTCCGCCGGACCCGGCCTGGGTGGCCGAGCGCCGGTCCAGTTTAGGACTCTGAATATGGTGATTGATCCTCCTCCTCCCGTCGCCGCTCGGCGCCCGCACGTGGTCATCGTCGGCGGCGGCATCACGGGCCTCAGCACGGCCTGGCATTTGCACACCCACGCCCCTGACCTGGCCGTGACCGTCCTGGAGGCCGCCGCCCACTGGGGCGGCAAAGTGGCCGGCGGGCATGTACCGGCGCCGGGCGGCGGCCGCTTCATCGTCGACGGCGGGCCGGACGCCTTTGTGACGCGCAAGCCGGAGTTGTGGGACTTGGCGCACGAACTGGGCCTGGGCGATCGGCTGGCGACGCCTGGCAACGAGACCCGCAACATGTATATCCTGGAGGCCGGCCGGCCGGTGGCCGTGCCGCTGGCCCCGCACAAATTCCTGGGCTCGCGCATCCTCTCTCTGGGCGGCAAGCTGCGGCTGCTGGCCGAGCCCTTCATCCCGGCCCGGCGCGACGACGGGGACGAGTCGCTCTGGGAGTACGCCGCCCGCCGGCTAGGCTCGGAGGCCGCCGAGCGCCTGGTCGGCCCGGTGCTGGCGGGCATCTATAACGCTGATCCGCGGACCCAGAGCGTGCTTTCGGCCTCGCCCGTCATGCGCGAGATGGAGAAGGAGGCCGGCGGGCTGTTCCGGGGCACGCTGGCGCGCGGGCTGGCTAAAGCGCGGGCGCGCCGGGCTGGCCAGAACCTGCCGCCGGCTTTCGTCACCTTTTCCGCTGGCACCCACGAGATTGTGGAGGCGCTGGTCAGCCGGCTGCGCGGCGCCGCCCACCTGCGCCTGGGCGCGCCCGTGGCCCGGCTGGAAGCCGCGGCGCCCGGCTACTTTGTGATCTTACAGGACGGCGCGCGCCTGGTCGCCGAGGCCGTGGTCCTGTGCACGCCCGCCAATCAGGCCGCCCACCTGCTGGCCGGCCTGGCACCGGCCGCCGCGCGCGGCCTGGCCGCCATCCGGCACTCCAGCATCGGCACGCTGACCCTAGCCTACCGCGCCGCCGATCTGCGCCTGCCGTTCCCGTTGCAGGGGCTGATGATCCCGCGCCGCGAGGGGCGCGCCATCGACGCCCTCACCTGCCCCTCGGCCAAGCTGCCCACGCGCGCGCCGGCCGGCTACACCCTGCTGCGCGCCTTCTTCGGCGGCGGCCGGCCGGAGATGACCGCGCTGGAAGAGGCTGAACTGGTCACCGTCGTCCGGCGGGAGCTCCACACCCTGCTGGGCGTCGCCGCTGAGCCGGTGGCCTGGCGCGCTTTCCGCTGGACGGCCGATTTCCCGTTGGCCGACGTGGGCCACCTGGACCGGGTGGCCGCCATCGAGGCGCAGCTGCCACCGGGTGTGCACCTGGCCGGCAACAGCTACCGCGGCGTGGGCATGCCGGACTGCGTGCGGCAGGGCCGGGCCGCCGCGGCCCGCGTCATCACCCAGACACGCATCTGGGCCTGAGCGCGCCGGCGCCAGGCCGACCCACCTTCAACTGGATTAGGTAACAAGCATGTCCACTCTCACCCGTTCCCTCAATCTCCTGCGCCTGGCGGCCTTCCCGCTCGGCTACGGCCTCACCGGCGTCCTGGTCGGCGGCACACTCAACCGCGTGATGATCGCGGACCTGGGCTTCTCGACCGCGCTGGTGGCCCTGTTCGTGGCCGTGCCCCAGCTGATCTCGCCGGTGCGCGTCTGGTTGGGCTACGCCTCCGACGGGCACCGCCTGTTCGGCCGGCGGCGCGAGCCCTATATCGTGTTGGGCGCGCTGACGGCCGGCCTGGGGCTGCTGCTCGCCGTCCTGCTGGTGGTTAATGGCGCGGCCAGTTCCTGGCTGATGCTGGCCGGCGTGCTGGCCGCCTTCGTCTTGTACGGTCTCGGCCGCCATTTGGGCCACAACACCTTTGAGGCCCTGCTGGCCGATACCTTCTCGGGCAAAGCGCGGGCGCGGGCCGTCACGCTGTACGAGGTGGTCACCTTGCTCGGCTCGGTGATCGGCGCCGGCGCCATCGGCGGCGCGCTGAAAGTGTACGACCCCGGCCGGCTGACGGCCGTGGCGCTGGGCGTGGCTGTGGCCGTCTTCGGCCTGGCGGTGCTGGCAGCGCTGGGCCAGGAGCCGCGCACTGCGGCCGCCCGGCAAGCGGCCGAGCGCGCCCGCCGCGCGCCGTTCGGACAGGTAGTGCGGGAAGTGGTGCTGGGCGATCCGCAGGTCCGGCTGTTCTTCTTCATCGTGCTGTTCACCTTCATTGGCACGCTGGCCCAGGACGTGCTGCTGGAGCCGTACGGGGCGTTGGTGCTGCACATGGACATCGGCCAGACCACGCGCCTGACCATGTTCTGGGGCTTGGGGGTGATGGCGGCCATGCTGCTGGCCGGCACGCTGCTGGTGCCGTGGCTGGGCTTCCGGCGGGTCTTGCGCCTCGGCGTGGGCGTGAGCATGCTGGTGTTCACGGGCGTCATCGCGGCCGGCGCCCTGACCGCCGGCGCGCTCGGCCGGCCGGGCGTGTTCCAGGCCCTGGTGGCCGTGATGGGCCTTGGCACCGGCCTGGCCGGCGCCGGGATGCTGGCCGGCATCATCACCTTCACCACGCCCACGCGGGCCGGCCTGCTGATGGGCGTGTGGGGCATGGCCAACCTGCTCGGCAAGGCCGCTGGCGGCCTGATCGGGGGCGTGGTGGTGGACGTGATGCGTTCCGTCACTGGCAACCTCTTTCTGGCGTACGCCACGGTCTTCGCCCTGGAGGTGGGCTTGCTGGGCGCGGCCCTGCTGCTCTCTTTCCGGCTGGACCCGGCCGCCTCGCGCGCCCAGCGGGAGGAACAGCAGGCCCTGGCCGCCGCGGCGGATTAGCGCAGCCTTAATCGGTCCGCCCGGCCAGCGCGCATAGAACCAGAGACGCGGAGATCGGGGCCGCGTCTCTGCTATTTCCCCGGCCGTTTACGCTCCTGTTCACGCTGCCGTGACGGGGCCGGCCTATGCTGGGCCTGTCGAAACAAACACGGCTGAATACAGGAGTAACGAACATGGCTTGGGTTATTGACGCTTCCCACTCGCAGGTCACCTTCACGGTCCGCCACATGATGATCTCTAACGTGCGCGGCCGCTTTGAGAACTTCAGCGGCAGCGTGGATTTCAACGAGCAGGACCCGGCGCAGTCCAGCGTGGACGTGCAGATTGAGGCCGCCAGCATCAACACGCGCGACGAGAAGCGCGACGGCCACCTGAAGTCCCCGGACTTTCTGGAGGCCGAGAAGCACCCCTACCTGACCTTCAAGAGCAAGCGCGTCGAGAAGACCGGCGAGGGTTCCGGCCGCATCACCGGCGATCTGACCATCCGCGGCGTGAGCAAGGAAGTGGCCCTGGAGGTGGAGTACAACGGCCAGGCCAAGAGCCCGTGGGGCACCACCAGCGCCGGCTTCACGGCCAGCACCAAGATCAACCGCAAAGACTGGGGCCTGAACTGGAACGTGGCCCTGGAGACCGGCGGCCTGCTGGTCGGCGAAGAGGTCAAGATCGACATCGAGCTGGAAGTGGTCAAGCAGCCCGAGGCCCAGGCGGTCGCCGCGGCGTAACGCCCCGCTGACCCGAAGCGGACCGCATCCTCAACGAGACGCCTCCCCGGCGTCTCGTTTTGATTCCGGTAGGGTATACTCCCGCGCCGTGAAGCGCTCGCCCCTGATCTTCATCTTTGTCACGGTCTTCGTGGACCTGCTGGGCTACGGCATGATGGTGCCGCTGCTGCCCTTCTTCGTCCAGCGCCAGGCCGGCGGCGCGGCGGCGGCCGGCCTGCTCAGCTCGCTCTACGCGGGCGTGCAGCTCTTCAGCGGGCCGGTGCTGGGCGCGCTGTCCGACCGCTACGGCCGGCGGCCGGTGCTGCTGGGCTGCCTGCTGGGCACGGCCCTCGCCTACCTGGTCACGGGCTTAGCCGAGTCGCTGCCAGTGCTCTTTCTGGCCGTCGCCCTGGACGGCCTGACCGGCGGCAACCTGACCACGGCCTACGCCTACATCGCCGACGTCACCGCGCCGGAGGAACGGGCGCGCGGGATGAGCCTGGTGGGCGCGGCCTTCGGCCTGGGGCTGATGGCCGGCCCGGCGCTGGGCGGCCTGCTGAGCGGCTTCGGGCTGAGCGTGCCGGCCTTCACCGCCGCCCTGATCGCGCTGGCCAACGTGCTCTTCGGGCTGTTCGCCCTGCCCGAATCCCTGCCGCCGGAGCGGCGCACGCGCACCCCGGCCGGCCAACTGCTCAACCCCTTCGGCCAGCTGGCCGGCCTCTTCCGGATCGCGAACTTGCGCGGCCTGCTGGCCGCGCTCTTCACGCTCAACCTGGCCTTCGCGGGCCTGCAGGCCAATTTCCCGCTCTTCAGCCAGGCGCGCTTCGGCTGGGACTCGGTGCGCAACGGCGTTTTCTACGCCTTTGTGGGGGTGTGCGCGGTGCTGATCCAGGGCGGGCTGTTTGGCCGGCTCCAGCCGATCTTCGGCGAGCGCCGGCTGGCCCGCGCCGGCCTGGTGCTGATGGCGCTGGGGTTGGCCGGCCTGGCGCTGGCGCCGCTCGATTGGCTGCTCTACCCGGCCGTGGCTGTGGTGGCGCTGGGCACCGGCACCAGCATCCCATCGCTCACCGGCCTGGTCTCCGGCCGCATGTCCGCCTCTGAGCAGGGCCGGCTGATGGGCGGCAACCAGACTCTGCTCAGCCTGACCAGCATCCTGGGCCCGGCGCTGGCCGGCGTGAGCTTCGAGCGGCTGGGCCCGGCCGCGCCTTACTGGCTGGGCGCCGGCCTGGCGGCGGCCGCCCTGGCCATCGCCGCGGCGGCGCTGCGCGAGGCCCCGGTCACAACCGGGCGCCGATGACGG
>JAEURL010000355.1 GCA_016789165.1 Anaerolineales bacterium
CGAGCGCTTTGACGTCCAGCCGCTGGAGATCTTCGCCGGCGAGCAAGTGCAGATCAGCTGGGCGGTGATAGGCAAACCCACCATCACCAGTTTGCCCGATCCGCTGCTGGCCAGCGGGCAGCGCGTGGTCTTCCCGCGCGAAACCACCACCTACGTGCTGCAGGTCACCAACGCGGCCGGCCAGACCGTCCAGCAGGAGGTCCAGGTCATCGTCAAGCCGGTGCCCACAGCCTCGCCCACTATCACGCCCTCGCCCACGCCGGCGCCGCCGGTGGTGGACATCTTCCAGGCCAACGGCCTGGAGGTGGTGGAGGTGACCTCCGGCGACCGCGTGCGCCTGGCCTGGTCGGTCAGCGGCAATGTGACCGGCATCGAGATCAAGTCGCTCAGCACCAGCGAGCAGTACTTCCCGGCCGAGAAGCAAGGCTCCTTGCTCACCCAGCCGCTGACCGAGAACACCCAGTACACGCTGGTGGCCAGCAACGGCACGGCCAAGAGCAACCCGCCCAAGCAGGTGAACGTCATCATCAAGCCGCCGCCGCCGTCCGTGTCGATCGAGGCCATCATCGACGCCACCAGCCAGCGCCTGACGGACGTGAACGCCGCCGCCGACGTGTACACCTTCGACGCGCCGGTGGGCGCGCGGGTGCGCGTCACCTGGACCAACACGGCCGGCACCAACACCAAGCGCGTCATCTTCGACGGCCAGGAATACCTGCCCTCGGCTTCGGCCATCATCACCATCCCGCGCCAGAGCCTGTACACACTCTCCCTGGTGGCCCAGGGTGACAATCCGCCGCCGCTGGACCGCACCGGCTACACCCTGGAGTTCCGGCCGCAGCTGGCGGTGCCGGTGCCGCCGGCCAACGTCCGGCCTGTGCCCGATATCCCGCCGGCCGATCTGCTGGTGACGCCGCCCATCACCATCACCTGGGACTATCCGGGCGACGTGACCGCCATTCGCGGTTTTGCCGTGTACCGCGCCGACCCGGGCGGGCCGCTCCTGCAAGTGACGGGCGTGCTGACCGTGGGCCAGACGATCTTTGTGGACAGCGGCACCAACGGGGTCAATCTCGCGCCGCCGGGCCTGTGCGGCGTGGCCTACTCCGTGGTGGCCGTCTATCGCGACATCTTCGACGTCGACCAGCAGACGCCCACCAGCGCCGCCAGCTGGCAGAATCCTTTCTGTCCTTAACCGTGAACCGTCGTCCGCCTCCCCGTGCGCTTCTCGCCCGCCTGGGCTGGCTGGCCGGCTCCCTGCTGGCCGCCGGCCTGGCCGTGAGCGGCCTGTTCGCGGCGCTGGGGCTGGCCGAGCCGCGCCCGGCCCAGGCGGGCGCCCCCGAGCGGCCGGCCGCCCAGATCGGCGGACGCCTGGCCCTGGCGGTGACAGTGGCCACCAGCCAGCTCTGTCGGGACTCCTTCCAGGATGCCGTCAAGCCGGTCTGCAACGGCCAGGCCGTCACCTACACCATCGCGGTCACCAATACCGGTGATGCCAGCCTGACCGACGTCGTCGTTCAGGACTCGCTGCCGGTGGATGCGCTGCGCAAGCTGGCGCTGCTGGAGCCGATCGAGGCGGCCGGCCTGGGGACGTTCAACTGCACGCCGGGCTGCTCCCCGGTGCAGATCACCCAGGCCATCCGCTCTCCGATCGGGGACGAGCTCGTGGTCACGGTCACCACCCAATTGCGCTGGGCCATCGGCAGCCTGCCGGCCGGGCAGGGCCAAACCATCCGCTTCACGGGCGTGGTGGCCGGCCAGGCCGACGGCACCCAGATCACCAACCGCGTCACGGCCATCTCGGCCGACCGGGCCGCCGTGCAGAGCACGGCCAGCGTGGTGCGCGTCCTGCCGCTGGCCGTGGGTCAGCCGAGCCTGGCCGCCTCGCCTACCTGGTTCTCGCAGGACCTGGGCGGGACGTACAGCCAGGACTGGGCCGACTTCAACCGCAGCGGCGTGCAAGCCCTGGCGCTGGGCTCGTCCAACGGCGCCAGCGTCTACCGTTACCGGAACGGACGCCTGGACCGCGTCGCGGTGGAGAACCCGTCCGACCCGGTCACCGGGCAGCCGATCCCGGCCTTCGGCGTGGCCTGGGCCGACATCCTGAACGTGGCCGGCGAAACCACGCCCACCCTGGAACTGGTGGCGGTGGGGCACAGAGACCTGATCACCACCACCGACTCGGGCGGGACCGAGCCGCTGACCTCCACGGGCACGTCCACGCTGACGCTCTTCGCCACGCCGGCCACCAACTATATCTTCCGCTACGAGCCGGCCTCGGACAGCTTCGTTGTCGCCAGCACGTTCACGTCCACCCGCCAGCTCGTGCGGGTGGTGGCGGCCGATTTGGATTACACCACCACGCCGGGCAAGATGGACCTGGTGGTCAGCACCAACGCCATCGACACGCTCTGCCCGGTGCTGCTGCTGCGCAACACCTGGACGCTCACCAACCCCACGCCGTTCAGATGGGACGACCAGCGCTGTGTCAGCACGCGCGCCGCGGCCGCGCTGGAGCTGGGCGACGTGGACGGCGACCAGCGCCCGGACCTGGCCCTGGGCCTGTTCCCCAACCAGGTTGGCATCGTGCTCAACCGCAACAACGTCTTCCTGAACACCGACCCGCTGACGCCGCAGGTCATGGTCGAAGCGGCGATTTCGTACCTGCCCTATGACTTCGCCTTCGCCGATTACGACCGCGACGGCCGGCTGGATCTGGCCGCCGCCTACCCCTTGCAGCGCGAGGCCCGCCTGTACCGCAACCTGGGCGGCAACCCGCCGCGCTTTGAGCTGGCGCGGACGCTGCGTACAGATCTCTTCCTGACCCCGCTGGCGCTGGGCTGGGGCGATTTCGACGGCGACGGCGCGCCGGACCTGGCCCTGACCGACCAGGTGCCGCGCATCTACTTCAACCAGCGCGCGGCTTTCTCAGACTCGCTGGCCGTGCAGGGCATGCCGAGCCTAAACCAATTGTGGAGCCTGGACGTCATCCGGCCGCTGGCGCGCGCCGGCCTGGAGCTGGCGCTCTCCAACAGCGATGGCCCGAGCATGTTGTTCAGCGCCTTCACGCCCCACCTCTCGCCCACGCTCAGCGCTGTCGGCCAGACGCCGGCCGCCAGCGCGGCCTGGGGCGCCACCGGTCCGGTTGGCCTGCCGGACCTGGTTTTTGGGGCCGCGGCGCCGACGCTCGGCGAGGTGGGCCGGACCACGCTCTACCGCAACCAGGGCGACGGCACCTTCAACTTGGCCGCCGATCTGCAGGATGACGGCCCGGTGCAGGCCACGCTGGCCGATGTGACCGGTGACGGCCGGCTGGACCTGGGGCGCGGGACGGTGGTGGAGAACGTGGTCTGCCAGCTCCAGAACCAGGGCCTGACGGTCTCGCCCAGCGACTGCTGGTCCACGGCCGAGCCGCCGTTCGTGAACCATGTGCTGGCCTGGGGGGACGCCAACATGGACGGGCCGCTGGACCTGCTGGTGGGCAGCCACGGCGGGCCGGTGCTGCTCTACCGCAACACCGGCAGCGGCCTGGCCGCCACGCCCAGCTTCACGCTGACGCGCGACCTGGGGGCGCCCAGCGAGGTGCGCGCCATCGCCTGGGCGGATTGGGAGAAGAGCCGCTATCCGGGCTTCGCCGTGGCCTTCAACGACGGCGGCGTGGAGCTGTACCAGAACACCCGGGACGGCGCCTTCAGCCTGACCCAGCGCCTGCTGATCTCCAGCCCCACCAGCCTGGCCTGGGCCAATTTCAACGCCGACCCCTCCGGCCGGCCGAGCCTGGCCGTGGGCACCGACGGCTTCGGCACCCAGATCTTTGAAAACACCAATGGCCGGCTGAACGCCAGCCCGGTCTTCACCACCCAGACCCTGAGCCGCACCACCAGCGTGGCCTGGGGTGATTGGGACAACGACGGCGACCCGGACCTGGCCATCGGCAACGCCGGCGACCCGGTGCAGGTGTGGGACAACCAGGGCAGCACGCCCGGCGTGCCGCGCCTGGCCTGGGCCTGGTCCTCCCAAGAGGTGTATTCGGTCACGGCCGTGGCCTGGGCGGACGCCACCGGCGACGGCTTCCCCGAGCTGGCTGTGGCCCAGCGCGGCACCGGCGGCCGCAACGGCTACTACCTGAACACCACCGTCGTGCCCACCTACGTGAAGACGGTCTATCCCAGCCCGGCCGCCGCCCAGCAGCCGTTCTTCGTCGCGGTTCAGCGGCCGGGCCGGACGGCGCCGGCCGGGCAGGGCTTCGCGGCCTCCGAGATCATTGCCCTGCCGCCCACCGTGACGGGCGTCGTCCCGGTGACCTATTCGGTCTACGGGCCGGCCGGCATGGCATTGGCGGCCTCACCCCGCTTTGAGTATTCGCTGGATGGCGGCGCCACCTGGTCGACGGCCACGCCCTCCGTCGCGCCCACCGTGCTGGCCCAGGCCGCGCCGAGCGGCGCGCAGGGCTTCTTTTATTGGGACGCGCGCAAGGATCTGGCCATCAGCGACGAGGCCCGCTTCCGGATCATCGCGGCGCCGGCGGCGGCGCCGGCGGAGGCCATGGTCGGCGTCAGCCCGCCCTTCCGCATCCGGGCCGTCGCCTGCCAGTGGCCGCGCGACGCCGTGATCCGGGCCTCGACCGATAACCCGCCGCTGGGCCAGGCCGTCTTCTTTACCGGCACCCTGTCCGGCGGCAGCGGCGTGATCACCTACACCTGGGACTTTGGGGACGGCACCCCGCTGGTGCTGGGCCAGGCCGTCCAGCATGCGTTCACGCGCAACCTGGACGCGCGAGTGCGCCTGACGGTGAGCGGCCAGACCGGGGCCGGCTGTCCCGAGAACCCGTACACGGCCGCCGTGCGCGTGGTGCGCGGCGGCCTGGGCTCCAATAATCCGATCCTGTTCCTGCCCATCGTGATGCGCGGCGGCGCCGGCACCACGGCGCTAGCCGCCCCCACCGCCGCGCCGGCCGCCGGCCAGGCCGAACGCGCCGCCGACCACGGCCGCCGCGCGCCGGCCGCGGCCCCGCCGGCCCTGGCGGGCGTGGAGGGGATCGCCGGGCAGCGCAGCTTTGGCTTTAGCTGCCCGTCGCGCGACGTGGGCCTGACCCAGCAGCCCACCCATACCTTGCTGATCACCGACGTCACCGGCACCAGCCTGCCGCCGGCCCTGAGCGAAGACGGCCTGGTGGTGGCCTTCTCGTCCACGGGCGACCCGTGCGGGTTCAACGCCGACCGCAGCATCGAGGTCTTCCTGGCCCGCCGTGAGGACGGCCAGGTGCGCATGACCCAGGTCACCAGCTCCACCGGCGGTATCCTGGGCGGCTTCAACCTCGGGCCGACTCTCAACGCCGCCGGCACGCGCCTGGCCTTCTTCTCCGACCGCAGCCTGATCAACGAGAACCTGCGCCAGAGCCGGCTGTCCTTCCAGATCTACGCGGCCGAGATCGACCCGGCCACCCTGGACGTGCTGGACTTGGTGCGGGTCACCACCGACACCCGCGCCGCCAACGTGCTGCCGGCCTTCGACGCCGATGGGCGCTATCTGGCCTTCATCTCGGATTCGCGCGTCCTGGACGGCGACCAGACCGAGCGGCCGGTGCCGCAGGTGGTGCGCGCCGAACTGCCGTATCCCGGTGCGCTGGGCAGCGCGCCGATCACGCTCCAGCAGATCACCACCCACACCACTGGCGCCGCCGACCTGCCCGCCATCAGCCCGGACGGGCGCAGCATCGCCTACTTGCTAGACCAGAAGCTGTACCTGTGGTCGGAGGCCAACCCCGGCGCGCCGGTGCTGCTCTCCAGCGCCCAGAACCTGTCCGGGCCTTCGTTGAGCGCGCCGGCCGAGGCGCCCGGCACGGTGCGGGTGACCTACCAGTACACCCAGAGCGGCCAGGCGCGGGTGGCCTACGTGGCCGGCACCGGTCAGGGCCCGGTGGAGTTGCCGGCGGGCGAGGTCGGCACGCCGGTGCCGGCCGGCCAGCCCGTCATCGGCGACGGCGGCCGGCGCATTGGCCTGCTCTCCACGCTGAACGGCCAGGCCGTGACCGTGGTGTACGATGTGCCCACCAGCCGGACCATCACCTACACCCTCCCAACCCCCGACCCGGTGACCACCGCCGCCTTCAACCGCCAGGGCACGCGCCTGGCCTTCGTGGCTGGCAGTGATCTGTACCTGGCGGAATATCCATTCGTGACCGCCTTCAGCGTCACCCAGGCCACCAAGCCGCTGCCGGCTTTCACCGAAGACGTCATCAGCTACACCACCACCATCGTCAACCCCGGCCCGTCCACGGCCGAGGGCGTGGAGATCCAGATCGACCTGCGCGGGGTGGGGCAGACCACCCCCATCGCGGCTGTGGCGCTCCAAGACAACCTGGCGGTCTCGGACACGCAGCGGACCTTCAGTGGCACCGTGATCGAGGGCGGCGAGCTAGGCCTGGCTACGGGCGCCGCGACCGGGATCTTTACCTCGGCGGTCCTGGCTGCCGATTACGTGGTGAACTGGGACACGCTGGCCTGGGAGCCGGAACGGCCGCTGGGCAAGGCGCTGCCCAATTACCCGGTGCTGACCGAGACCGGCTATCTGACCGGGGCCGCCGGCATGGCCGGCAACACGCTCCTGCTCCATTTGGACGGTACGCCGGCCGTCTCGGTTAATTACCAGATCTCGGGCAACTACTTCTACGTCTACGTCCAGCGCCACTTCCTGGACCACTCTGCGGCCGGGGCCGACCCCGTCTGCCGCGAGAACTACATCTACAACTTCTCGGATGGCAACTCCTGGGCCTACAACTACTGCCCCACCTTTGAGTCCGATGGCCGCTTCGCCAAAGGCATCTTCTTCGACGGCTCCTTGCGCTTGGTGGAGATGCCGTCCGGCCAGCCGGCGGGCCGCGCCGCCAACGGCGACAACGAGCCGCGCTCCCTCGAGATGTGGTTCCGCACCACCGAGGGCGGCGCCCTGCTGAGCTACCAATACAATTTCTGCGATGCCGGCGGCTGTTTCTACGATTTCCTGCCCACGCTGTACGTGGGCGCCGACGGCCTCCTGCGCGGCCAACTCGGCTTCGGCTGTCCGTATCTGACGTGTACCTTGCCGGCCGGCGGGCAGATGATCACGGCTACCACCCCGGTGACCGACGACCAATGGCACCACCTGGCGCTGGTCAGCACGCCCGACATCACCATCCCGGTGCAGACCGCCCCCGGCGTCTTTGCCGACGTGCGCGGCTCCTCGGTGCGCCTCTACCTGGACGGCAAGCTGGCCGGCGGCGGGCCGGTGCTGGGCCTGGTAATGGCCGGCCCCGGCGCCGGCAACAGCGTTAACTCCTATCTGGGCTACGGCTTCGCCGAGCCGCGCTGGCCGGCCCTGGCCGGCGCCGGCCGCTCCGGGAACGGCCTGTATACCGGCCGGCTGGATGAGCTGGCGTTCTACGCCCGCGCGCTGGACGCCGACGAGGT
>JAEURL010000400.1 GCA_016789165.1 Anaerolineales bacterium
GCGCAACAGCCAGCCGGTGACGGGCGGCGGGCGCGTCTATCTCGCGGCCGGCAGCGCCGGCCTCTTCGCGCTCCGGCAGAGCGATGGGGCCGTGGCCTGGAGCCGCACGCTGGGTGGCAGCCTGAACTCGACGCCGGCCTACGATGCCGCCACGGGCGCCGTCTTCGCGGCCGCCGCCGACGGCCGGCTGTACAAGCTGGACGCCGCCACCGGCGCCCCGCTCGGTCAGGTTACGGCGGCCGGGGCCAGCTGCCTGCCGCTGCCGCCGGCCGGGCTCGCGGACCGCGTGCTGTTCTCGATGGGCAGCCGGGTCTATGCCCTCGACAAACAGACCCTGACTCAGTTGTGGGCTTACGACGCCGGCGCCCCGGTCCAAACGCCGCCGGCCTATTCGCCCTCCCGGGACCGGGTGGTGGTCGTCAGCGGCGACCTGTTCATCCACGCCATCGCCAATGCGACCGGCGCGCGCGCCTGGCGCGTCAAGCCCACGCCGCGCAGCGGCGGCGATCCGGGGGCCGCCGACGCCGGCGCCGGGGACGCCGCCTACGGCTGGCCCGTGATCGCGGAAACGCACGGCTACGTGCTGGTGAAGTACCGCTTGGATTGGCAGGCGCTCTGGATCTGGAGCCCGTGGCCGGCCGACAACGCCGCCATGCGGGCCAACCTCCAGGCCCAGCCGGCCTATCAGGCGCTGTATGCGCTGGATCTGGACGATGGCTCGGTCCCCTTCAGCGCCAACGTCGGCCACGGCGGCTACGGCGATGGCGGCTACCTGCCGATGGGCCCGCAGCCCGTCGTCCGCCGTTACGCGGACGGGTCGGAGGTGGCCTATGTGGTCATGCGCGGCTCGCCGTGCGCGGCCAATCCCTGCGACGGCCGTTGGGACTCGCACCTGGGGGAGCTCCTGCTGGATGGCGCCACCGTGGCCGGCTACCAGGCCGGCGATGTGCGTTTTATCCAGAACACCTTCTTCCCCACCGACGAACAGGCGCACCTGAGCATGGCCGGCGATCAACTGCTGGCCGCCCACTGGGAGGCCGGCCTCGCCCACCAGATCGTGGACCGCTCGGCCGGCCGCGGGACGGGCGCCGCCCCCATCACGGTCCTCACGCTGCCCCATATCGCCACCTCGCAGGACGAAGACACCTGCCACAGCGGCTTCAGCCCCAGCCATTACTGCGGCTCCAGCTTGAAGAACACTCGCCAGTGGCCGGCCGGCTTTTACATCTATTGGCAGCAGGGCGCGGTATATGACCAATACTGGAGCGAATACGCCGCTTGGGTGGTCAGCAACGGCCTGATCCTGTACACCAGCACGGACGGGACCGTGCTGGCCCTGGAGGCCGGCCCGCCGCAATCCGGAGCCGGGCTGGCGGCCGCGCCGGCCCGGGCGGCCAACCGCCTCGAACCCGCCCCCGTCGCGCCGGCCGTGGTGCCGTATACCCAGGCCGCGCGCTATGCGGGCCAGGCGTTGACCGTGGAGGGCGTCATCCGTTTCGTGTTCAACAACGGGCAGGCGGTCTATCTGGGATTCCAGAACCCGCACCAGGGCGCCTTCAAGATCCGCATTCGGCGGGCGGAGTGGGGCCGGTTTGCCGGGCCGCCTGAGCGCTTGTACGCCGCCGGCCAGCGCGTGCGCGTCACCGGCCTGATTGAGTGGTATCAGGGTGATCCGGTCATCTATGCCGTTGAACCGGGGCAGATCGAGGTGTTGGGGGAGCGGCCGTAGGGCCGGCCGCCGGTCAGTTCCAGCGCGCGCCTTCGTCCAGCAGCAGCTGCCGGCTGCGCCGGATGTCCTCGGCGTCCGGGGCGTTGGGGGCCAGCGCCAGGTAGTGGCCCAGGTGCTCGGCCGCCAGGTGGTGGGCCCCGGTCTTGTAGTGCAGCAGGCCCAGATCGCGCAGATGGGTGGGCTGCTCTGGCTGCAGCAGGCGCAGGCGCTCCATGGCCCGGATGGCCGGCGCCCAAGCCTCCAGCTCCATGTAGCTGGCGCGCAGGTTGTTGAGCATGCGGGCGACGATGTCGCGGCCGGCGGTGGGTTTGAGCCAGCGTGGGTTCAGGGGGCCGGCGTGGCCCGTGGCCTGCTCCACCAGCTGCTGACAGTCGGCCGGGCTCAGCGTCCGCCCGCCATTGAACGGATCCAGCAGCACGCGCTCGCCGTTCAACTCCACGCCGGCGACGAAATGGCCCGGCAGGCCGACCCCGAACGCCCTTAGCCCCAGGCCGCGCGCCAGCGTCACGTACAGCACCGACAGGCTGATCGGCAGGCCCAGCCGGCGCTCCAGCACGTCATTCAGGTACGAGTTGCGCGGGTCGTGATAGTGTTCGCGGTCGCCCCGGAAGCCGGCCCGCTCGCTCAGAAAGTGCGCCAGGGCCAGGGCCGGCTGGTCGGTCCCCAGTAGGACCGGCTGGGCGGCCGCGCGCAGGTCGTCGATCTGCAGCCAGCTCTCCTCCGGCCGCAGGTCGGGGTAGGCGATCTCGCGCGCTAGCAGCAGGTTGGCGCGCACCGGGTCCAGGTCCGCACCGGCGGCCTGGATCTCGGCCGCGAAGGTTGTGCCGTTGAGATCGGCCATGCCCGGCGCCGGCCTCAGGGGGTGCGGCTGGCCACCGGCGTCAGGGTGGGCGTCACCAGGTTGATGCGCACCACCAGCACCTCGCCCGCGCGCAGGTCGGCATTGGTCAGGTCCTGGTTATTGCGCCGGTTCTGGCGGGCGATGTCCTCGGCCGTGCTGTTGAACTTGCCGGCGATGATCTCCAGGGTATCGCCCAGCAGCACCGTGTACTCGATGCGCGCCGCGCGCGGCAGGCCGGTGGGCAGCGGCGTGGGCGTGGGCGTCTGGACCTCCTGGCCCTGCGGGATGATCAGGGTCTGGCCCACCGACAGGGCGTCGCCGGTCAGGTTGTTGAAGAGCTTGATGGCTTCCACGTCCACCTGGAACTGGACGGCGATGCCGAACAGGGTGTCGCCGTCCTGGACCACGTAGGTGACGGGCGTGGGGGTGGGCGAGGGGCCGGGCGTTTCAGTGGGCGTGGCCGTAAACTCCGGCGTCGGTGTGGCCGGCACCGCCGAAGGCGTGGCGCTGGGCGTGAAGGTGGCCGTGGCCGTGGGCGTGGGCGAGCGCAGGATGGCGGCGCCCGGCCCGGACGTGAAGAAATTGAAGACGATGAACACGAAGGCGAACAGCACGAGACCGGCCAATCCCGCCAGCACGGCGGGCACCAAACGCGCCCGGCGGCGCTTGATCAGGGCCTGAACCGATTTCTTCATGACGTTTCCATTCCTTTGTGCGCTTGCCGTTTTATTCTATCATGCGGGTAGGGCGCGACTCTGGGTCGCGCTATGTCAACGCGAGCCGCCGCCAGCCGGCGGCGGATGCTTGAGGAGCCCTCATGACGGATGCGCATGATCTGGTGCGCCGGCAATTCGGCGCCCACGCCCAGAACTACGTCACCAGTGCTGACCATGCTCAAGGCGAAAGCCTGGACCGGCTGGTGGCCTGGCTGCCCTGGGGGCCGGGCTGGCACGCGCTCGATATCGCCACGGGCGGCGGCCACACGGCCTTCGCTCTGGCGGCCAAGGCCGGCCGGGTGGCCGCCAGTGACCTGACGGTGCCGATGCTGCGCGCGGCCCGGGCGCAGGCCCGCCAGCTCGGCCGGCTGGCGCTTACCTTCCCGGCCGCCGACGCGGGCCGGCTGCCTTTTCAAGATGGGGCCTTTGACCTGGTGACGTGCCGCCTGGCGGCTCACCACTTCCCCGACCCGGCCGCTTTTGTGCGCGAGAGTGCGCGCGTCCTGCGGCCCGGCGGCTGGTTCGCCCTGATCGACAACGTGGTCCCGCCGGACGGGCCGGCGGCGCGCTTCGTCAACGCCTTTGAGAAACTGCGTGATCCCTCCCACCAGTGGGAGCACGCCATCCCGGATTGGGAGGCCTTCTGCCAGGCGGCTGGCCTGGCCGTGGAGCTGGTGGAATCCTATCGCAAGCCCCTGGAATTCGAGCCGTGGTGTGACCGGCTGAGCGTGCCGGCCCCGGTCCGCTTGCAGCTGCGGGCGCTCTTGTGGCAGGCGCCGGAGGCCGGCCGCCTGGCCCTGCAGCCGCACTTCGCCGGTGACCCGCGGACCGGGCCGCTGCGGTTCTCGCTCGGCGAAATGTTGCTGATCGCCCGGCGCACCTGAGCCGGGCCGCCCCTTTCACCCAAGCTTCACCAAACCTTCGCGCTTCCTTGGTGGCATCCCCGCCGCCGTTTTGCTATAACAAGCCGGGGTCTACACCCACGCGGCTCATCGTCACTGACAAGCACAATACTGAATTCCACTGCGGAAAACATCCGCGGTGCTGAGGAGGCCGGCGCCCCGCAGGACTATGGAGGCGTGGCGCGGGCGGACGCCTATTGTCCGCCGGCTGATCCCGCTCGTATGCTGGCGAGGTTCATGGAGGCCATCTATGTCTGATCGTTCGGCTTGGGGCCGGCGGGCCGCCCTTCAGACGGGCGCCGCCCTGGCCGCCAGCGGCGCTTCATTGCTGTGGCCGGCGGCGCCGGCGTTGGCCGAGGCGCCGGCCCGGCGGGCTCAGCCGCAGGAGCAGCCCGCCGCGCTGCCCAGCCTGGCGCTGATCGCCCTCACGCGCCTGGCCTTCGGCCCGCGGCCGGGCCAGTTTGATTTTGATACTTTCGCGGCGCGGCCCGGCGCCACCGACGCCGACAAGCTCTACGATTTCATCGACTGGCAGCTCAACCCGAATTTCGGCGACGACCCGGACTACCTGGCCCGCCGCACGGCGGCCGGCTTCGCCACCCTGGGCAAGAGCCTGCCGCAGCTCTGGCAGGATCACGTCCGCAACGCCACCGGCACCAACGCCAACAACATCCGCCTGCAGCCCGTCCGCGAGACGCGCGCCGATACCCTGCTGCGCGCCGTCTACAGCCGCTGGCAGCTCGTCGAAGTGCTGGTTCACTTCTGGCACAACCATTTCAGCGTTTACGGCTGGGACAGCGCCATCGCGCCCGTCTTCGTCCATTACGACCGGGACGTGATCCGGGCCAACGCGCTGGGCAACTTCCGGACCTTTATCGAGGCGGTGGCCAAGAGCACGGCCATGCTCTTCTACCTGGATAACGCCACCAGCCAGGGCGCGCAGTTCAACGAGAACTTCGCCCGCGAGCTGTGCGAGCTGCACACGCTCGGCGCCGAGAATTACCTGGGGGTGGGCAACCCCATGGCCGTGAACCAGATCCCGGCCCCGCACGACGGCCAGCCCATCAACGAAGGCTACGTCGACAACGACGTGTATGAGGTGGCGCGCTGCCTGACCGGCTGGCGCGTCAACGACGGCACCGGCGGCGCGCCCGGCAACGACGGCAA
>JAEURL010000440.1 GCA_016789165.1 Anaerolineales bacterium
AAGAAGGCCGAGCTGATGAAGAAGCTCTGAGGCCCGGGCGGCCGCTCGGCCCATGCCGAGGGTGAACCGTGGTCGGCGGCCGATCACGGTTCACCCTCTATTAATTATTCGCGATACGGCACCGGCGCCACGCGCTGCCCCAGAGCCGCTTCCAAGTCCTTGATCTCCTGCTGCACGGCGCCGGCCGCCTCAGCCAGCGGCACGATCCGGCTGTCTTTGACGCCGCGCCGCTTGAGCTCCACCCCGCCGGCCTTGAGCGCCCGCTCGCTGACCGTCACCCGCAGCGGCAGGCCCAGCAGGTCGGCATCCTTGAACTTCACGCCCGGCCGCTCGTCGCGGTCGTCGTACAGCACCTCCAGGCCCAGCCGGCCCAGGGCCGCGTACAGGTCATCGGCCGCGGCCTCGCCGCCGGGCAGCCGCATCAGGTGGACCTGGTAGGGCGCCACGCTCACCGGCCAGCACAGGCCGTCGGCGTCGTTGTAGGCTTCGGCCACGCAGGCCAGCAGGCGCCCCACCCCGATGCCATACGAGCCCATAATCACGGGCTTGCTCTGGCCGTCCTTGTCCAGGTAGTTGGCGCCCAGGGCGTTGGTGTAGCGCGTGCCCAGCTTGAAGATGTTGCCCACCTCCACGCCGCGCTCGGCGCGCACCGGCGTCCCGCACTCGGGACAGGCGCTGCCGGCCTCGGCCGCCACAATGTCGGCGACGAGATGGGCGGTGTAATCGCGGCCGTAGTTGGTGTTGAGCAGGTGATAGCCGGCCTCGTTGGCGCCCGCCACCAGGTTGGGCGCCGCCGGGATCAGGTCGTCCACCACGATGATCATCTTGTCCGGGTTCAGGCCCACCGGCGAGGCGTAGCCGGGCGCGGCGCCGACCGCGCGAATCTCCTCCTCACGCGCCGGCCGCAGGTCCTTGGCCTGGACGGCGTTGCCGAGCTTGGTCTCGTTCAGGTCCATGTCCCCGCGCACCACGGCGAACACGAACTTATCCACGTCCTGGTCGCCCTCGGTCACGGTGGCCATCAGGAACACGGCCTTGGCCGTCTGGGCGGCCGGCACGTTCAGGAACTCGGCCAGGCCCTTGATGGTGTTGACGCCGGGCGTGGCCACTTTCTCCAGCGGCCGGGGCTCGGCCGGCGCGGCGGCCCCCCGTTCGCCGGTGGCTCCGGGGGCAGGCGGCTTGCGCAGCCGCGCCACCTGGCGGTTGGCCGTGTAGCCGCAGGCGTCGCACAGGATCAGGGTGTCTTCGCCCAGCGGCGTCAGGTACATGAACTCGTGGGCCAGCTTGCCGCCCATCATGCCCACGTCGGAATTGACGGCGATGACGTCCAGGCCGCAGCGGTGGAAGATGTTGAAATAGGCCTGGTAGTGGGCACGGTACTGCTTATCCAGCCCCTCCCAGTCCGCATCCAGGCTGTAGGAGTCCTTCATCGTGAACTCGCGCACCCGGATCAGGCCGGCCCGCGGGCGGGGATCGTCGCGCCACTTGGTCTGCAGGTGGTAGATCAGCTGCGGCAGCTGCCGGTAGGACCGGATCTCCTTGCGGACCAGGTCGGTCACGACCTCCTCGTGCGTCATGGCCAGCACCATATCGCGCCCCACCCGGTCGCGGAAGCGCCCCATCTCGTCGCCGATCTGGTAGTAGCGCCCGGTCTCCTTCCACAGGTCGGCCGGGTGCATGACCGGCATGAGCAGCTCCTGCCCGCCGATGGCGTTCATCTCGGCCCGGATGATGGCCTCGATCTTGCGCGCGGCGCGGAAGCCGAGCGGCAGCAAGCTGTAGATGCCGGCGCCCAGCGGGCGGATAAAGCCGGCCCGCAGCAGCCAGCGGTGGCTGGCGGCCTGGGCGTCGGCCTCGGACGGGGCTTCACGCAGAGTGGTGCTGAACAACTGGCTTTGACGCATGAGAGTCACTTTCTCCGCTTGGGATAGCCTAGATTCTAATCGAAACCGCCGCCGGCCGCCCGGATAAGAAAACTCCCGCTGCTCTGGCTCAGCGGGAGTTTCGGGGGAGGCTGGGGATCGAGGATTCGAACCTCGGCATACAGATCCAGAGTCTGCTGTCCTACCACTAGACGAATCCCCAGTGCGTCTGTCATTTTAGCATAGCGCCTGGGGGCTGTAAACACTCGGACCGCTCGATTCAGCCGGCCTTTACGCTGGCCGCCGCGCGCCTGTTCAGGCCGGCAATTTGATATAAACTTAGGGCCATTCGCCCTTCGGCCCTTTCAATTGAACTATGACGAACAATCCCGTCCCCGCCACTGACTTTATCCGCGCGGCCGTCGCCGAGGACCTCCAGGCCGGCCGCTTCAACTACGTGCGCACGCGCTTCCCGCCCGAGCCCAATGGCTATCTGCACATCGGGCACGCCAAAGCCATCACCATCGACTTCGGCATCGCCCAGGACTTCGGCGGCGTCTGCAACCTGCGCTTCGACGACACCAACCCGGTCAAGGAGGACGTCGAGTACGTCGACTCGATCCAGGAGGATATCCGCTGGCTGGGCTTCCAGTGGGCGGGCGAGCCGCTCTACGCCTCGGACTACTTCGAGCAGCTCTACCAGTGGGCGGTGCAGCTGATCAAGGCCGGCCAGGCCTATGTGTGCGATCTGACCGCCGAGGAGGTGCGCCAGTACCGCGGCACGCTGACCGAGCCGGGGAAGGAAAGCCCCTACCGCAACCGCTCGGTGGAAGAAAACCTGGACCTGTTCGAGCGCATGCGCCGGGGCGAGTTTCCGGACGGCGCGCGCACCCTGCGGGCCAAGATCGATATGGCCGCCGGCAACATGAACATGCGCGACCCGGTGCTGTACCGCCTCCTCCACGAGCCGGCCCACCACCGGACCGGGAACGCCTGGTGCCTCTACCCGATGTACGACTTCGCCCACGGCCAGAGCGACTCGCTCGAGGGCGTCACCCACTCGCTCTGCTCGCTGGAGTACGAGGACCATCGCCCGCTGTACGAGTGGTTCCTGCAGGCGCTGGGCATCTTCGCGCCGCGCCAGATCGAGTTCGCGCGCCTGAACCTGAACTACACCGTGATGAGCAAGCGCAAGCTGCTGCGGCTGGTGAAGGAGGGCCACGTGCGTGGCTGGGACGACCCGCGCATGCCCACCCTGCGCGGCCTGCGCCGGCGCGGCTATACGCCCGAGGCCATCCGCGAGTTCTGCACCCGGGTGGGCGTGGCCAAGAACTTCAGCATCATCGATATCGCCCTGCTCGAACACTGCCTGCGCGAGGACCTGAACAAGCGCGCCCCGCGCCGCCTGGCGGTGCTCAAGCCCCTCAAGGTGGTGATCGAGAATTACCCGGAGGGCCAGGTGGAGCTGATGGAGGTCGTCAACAACCCGGAGGACCCCGCGGCCGGCACACGCCCGGTGCCCTTCAGCCGCGAGCTGTACATTGAGCAGGACGACTTCCGCGAAGTGCCGCCGCCCAAATACTTCCGGCTGGCGCCCGGCCGCGAGGTGCGCCTGCGCTCGGCCTACTTCATCAAGTGCGTGGGCGTGGTCAAGGACGCGGCCGGCCGCGTGACCGAGCTGCGCTGCACCTATGACCCGGCCACGCGCGGCGGCGACGCCCCGGACGGCCGCAAGGTGAAGGCCACCCTGCACTGGGTCTCGGCCGCGCACGCCGTGGAGGCCGAGGTGCGCCAGTACGACCGGCTCTTCAAATCGCCGGCGCCCGACGACCACGAGGACTTCATCAGCGACCTGAACCCGGACTCGCTGGAGGTGCTGGCCGGCTGCCAGGTGGAGCCCGGCCTGAAAGACGCCCGGCCGGGCGAGAACTTCCAGTTCGAGCGCCTGGGCTACTTCTGCGTGGATTGGGACGCCACGGCCGAACGCCTGATCTTCAACCGGGCGGTCAGCCTGAAAGACACCTGGGCCAAGATCGAGAAGGCCCAGCAAGGCGGCGAGTAGGCGCTGGCCGATGGCGGAGCCCTCCACCCCGCCCCGGCTGGCCGATCGGCTGGCGGCCGCCCGCCAGCGCCTCTTTGTGGGCCGGGTGCCGGAGCTGGAGCTGTTCCGCGCCGCCCTGGCCGCTCCGGACCCGCCCTTTGCCGTCCTGCACCTGTACGGCCCCGGCGGCATCGGCAAAACCACACTGCTGCGTGAATATGCGCGCCTGGCCGGGGAGGCCGGGCGCGCCGTCATTTGGCTGGACGCGCGCAGCTTGGACGCCACGCCGCCCGGTTTTCTGCTGGGGTTAGGCCTGGCCCTGGGGCTTACGGATGGGCGGCCACCCCTGGAGGCGCTGCCGGCCCGGCCCGTCCTGTTGGTCGACACCTTCGAGGCGCTGGCCCCCCTGGACGCCTGGCTGCGCGAGGTCTGCCTGCCCCAGTGGCCGGCCCAAACCCTGGTGGTCATCGCCGGCCGCGCCGCGCCGGCGGCCGCCTGGAGCGGCGGCGAGTGGGGCCCGCTGACCCGGACAGTGGCCCTGCGCAATCTGCGGCCAGAGGAGAGCCAGGCCTACCTGGCCACCCGCGGCCTGGCCGCCGCCGACCAAGCCGCCATCGTGGGCTTCACCCACGGCCACCCCCTGGCGCTCTCGTTGGCCGCCGACGTGCTGCGACAAGACGGCCACACGGTGCCGGACCTGGCCCACGAGCCCGATATCGTCAAAGCCCTGCTGGAGCGTTTCCTGCAGCAAATCCCCTCGCCCCAGCACCGGCGGGCGCTGGACGCCTGCGCCCACGTGCGCGTCACCACCGAGACGCTGCTGGCGGAAGTGCTTGGCCCGGCGGCCCCGGATATGTTCGCGTGGCTGCGCGGCCTGTCCTTCGTCGAGGCGGGGCCGGAGGGCCTCTTCCCCCACGATCTGGCGCGGGATGTCCTGGACGCCGACCTGCGCTGGCGCAACCCCGATGACTACCTGGCCCTGCACCGCCAGGTGCGGGTCCCGATCGTGCGCCGGCTGGAGGCCAGCCAGGGGCTGGAGCAGCTGCGCGCCTTCTCGGACCTGGTCTACCTGCACCGCAGCAACCCCATCATGAAGGCCTATTTCCTGTTCAAGGAACTGGGCAGCGTCTACGTGGAGCCGGCCCGCCCGGCCGATCATGCCGCGGTGCTGGCCATGACCGCCGCCCACGAAGGCCCCGCCTCGGCGGCGCAGGCCCGCTACTGGCTGGAGCGCCAGCCCGAGGCATTCCTGGTGGCGCGCGGCGCCGGCGCGGAACCCCTGGCTTTTTCAGCCTTCCTGGCCCTGGACCAGACCACCCCGGAGGACCGCGCCGCCGATCCCGGGGTGCTGGCCGGCTGGGAGTACGCCCGGAGGACTGCTCCGCCGCGGGCCAACGAGGTCATGCGCTATGCCCGCTTCCTGATCGACCGCGATCACTACCAGATCGCCTCGCCGGCCCTCAACGCGCTGCAGATGGTCCAGGCCACCCTCTGGTTGACGACACCGCGGCTGGCGTGGTGCTTCCTGGCCGTCCACGATCCGGAGTACTGGCATGGGTTGATGGGCTACATCCACTACCAGCCGGCCCCGGAGGCGGCCTTCGAAATCGGCGGCCGGCGGTATACCCCCTTTGCCCATGACTGGCGCGTTCAGAATGGCGTGGCCTGGCTGGAGATGATGGAGGGCCGCGAGCTGGCCACCGACACCACGCTGGAGGACCTGGAGGCCGAACGGCTGCGCCAACTGATCGTCCTGTCCGAGCCGGAATTCGCCGAGGCCGTTCGGCAGGCCCTGCGCGAATTTGTCCGCCCGGAGGCGCTGGCCGCCAGCCCGCTGATGCGCTCGCGCCTGGTGGTGGAGCAAGGCGGCCCGGACCCGGCGCCGGCTGTGCTGCAGGATCTGCTGCGCGCTGCCCTGGCCAGCCTGCAGGGGACACCCCGCGACGAGAAGCTCTACCGTGCCCTGAACCGGACCTACCTCGAGCCGGCCGCCTCGCAGGACAAGGCGGCCGAAGCCCTCGGCCTGCCCTTCAACACCTATCGTTACCACCTCGCGCAGGGCCTGGAACGAGTCACGGACTGGCTCTGGCAGCGCGAACTGGGCGGCCTGGACGGCTGACGCGTCCGGACTCTTTTTCGGCACTGATTGGGCAGCTTTTGGGCTGGTCGGGGCCGGCGGCTGGCCCTATCCTGCTGGCACCATTCACAGGAGGCCAGCCCATGATCGCCGCTTCGCCCGACCTGACGGCCGCCGTACGCGCCGTCGAACCCTACTTTGACGCCTGGAACCGGCATGACGCCGCCGCCCTGGCCGCCAGCCTGACCCCGGAAGGCGCCTACCGCGACCCGCTGGTGCCGAACGGCGTGAACGGCCCCGGCCTGGCGGCCTATGCCGGCGGCCTCTGGGCGGCTTTTCCGGACCTGCGCTTTGAAATCGTCAGCCTGGACGCCGTCGCCGAAACGCGCGTGGCCGCCCAGTGGCGGATGCTGGGCACCAACACCGGGCCCTTCAACGGCTTGCCGCCCACCGGCCGGCCCATCGACGTCATCGGTTCAGACTTCATCACGGTGCGGGACGGCCGGGTGCAGGTTGTCCAGGGATACTTCGACGGGGGCGCGGTGCCGCGCCAGCTCGGCCTGCAGGTGGTGGTCCAGCCGCACGCCGCCGGCCCCTTCCAGTTCGGCACGAGCACCTCGGTCAGCAGCGGCCGGCGCGTGGAACCGGGCGAGTTCACGCTCACGGTGCTGCAGGCCGGCTCCCCGGAGGCCGTCCAGCAAATCCGGGACCTGAGCCGCGGCACGGCCCTGGATATGCTGAAGATGAAGGGCTTTTTGAGCTGGACGGGGGTGGTGATCGGGAACCGGATGCTGACCGTGACGGCCTGGGAGAACCCGGGTGACTCGCGCCAGCTGATGCAGGGCGGCGTCCACGCCCAGGCCGCCAAGCAGTTTTACGCCACGGATTGGGTGGCCGGCGGCCTGCAGGCCTGGCTGGCCCCCAGCCGTTTCCTCGAAACCACCCGCTGCCCGGCCTGCGGGCGCATGCTGCGCGACACGGCCCGCCAGGAGGCCTGCGAGTGCGGGGCGGCCTTGCCCGCGCAGCGCCTGGCCTGGTAGCTGGGCGCGCCCGGCAATAAAACAGCCCGGGGAGCATTCCCCGGGCTGTGCGTTTAACCCACCCCGCCGAGCGGGGGCGCCGGCGTTAGCGTTTTTACGCCGGCCCCACCAGCGCCTCCGCCTGGGCCAGCCGCGCCAGCGTCGTCTCCCGGCCGACCACCTCCATGCACTCAAACAGCGGCGGGCTGACGCTCTGGCCCGTCACCGCGGCGCGCAGCACGCCGAAGAACTGGCCGGCCTTCAGCCCCAGGCTCTCCGCCAGGGCGCGCATCGGCGCCTCCAGGGCGGCGTGCTGCCACTCCGGCACGGCGGCCAGCCCGGTTCGGGCCGCCTGCAGGGCCGCCCGGCTTTGCTCCGGCGTCTGGCCCTTGATCAGCAGGTCTTCCGGCCGCGGCGACACCGCCGGCCGAAAGAAGAAGCCGGCCATCTCCACCGCGTCGTCCAGGGTGACGATGCGGGGCTGGAAGAGCGGCGTCACCCGGCGCAGAGTGTCCGGGTCCGGGTGCAGGCCGGCTTTCTCGAAGAACGGGCGCACGCGGCCGGCCAGGTCGTCCACGGCCAGGCGCCGAATCCACTTGCCGTTGAAATCGTCCAGCTTTTCGAAATTGACGCGCGCCGCCGAGGGGTTCAGGTTGCCCAGGTCGAAGCGCGCGGCCATCTCGTCCAGGCTCAGCAGTTCCTCTTCCGCGCCGAACGAGGCCCCCATCAGCGCCATCCAGCTGTTGACGGCCTCCGACAGGTAGCCCAGCTCTTCCAGCTCAGCCACGTAGATCGACTGCTCGCTGGTCACGTCGCGCTTGCTCATCTTGCCCTTGCCGCTCGGCTTGAGGAAGACCGAGAGGTGGCACCAGACCGGCTCTTCCCAGCCGAAGGCGCGGATGATCAGGACGTGCAGCGGGAAAGTGCCCAGCCACTCCGTCCCGCGCAGGACGTGCGAAATCCCCATCTCATGGTCGTCCACCATCGCCGCCAGGTGGTACAGGGCCAGCCCGTCGGACTTGACCAGGATGAAGTCGTCCAGGGTGGTGTTGTCCACGGTGATGTCGCCGCGCACGTGGTCGTGCGCGGTGGTGGCGCCGTCCTTGGGGAGCTTGAAGCGGATGGTGAACGGCTCGCCGGCCGCCGCGCGCCGCTCGGCCTCGACCGGGCTGAGGGCGCGGCAGGTGCCGTCGTAGCGCGGCGACTGCTTGGCCTTCTGCTGGGCCTCGCGCACCTGCTGCAGGCGCTCGGCGGTGCAGAAGCAGCGGTAGGCGTGGCCGCGCGCCAGCAACTCCTCGGCGTAGCGCTGGTAGAGCGCCTTGCGCGCCTGCTGGGTGTAGGGCGCGTGCGGCCCGCCGATATCCGGCCCCTCCTGCCAGTCCAGGCCCAGCCAGCGCAGGCCGGCCTGCAATTCCTCCAGCGCGCCGGCCACCGTGCGCTTCGTGTCGGTGTCTTCGATGCGCAGGATGAACTGGCCGCCGGTCTGTTTGGCCAGCAGGACGTTGTAGAGGGCCGTGCGGGCGCCGCCGATGTGCAGCCGGCCCGTGGGCGACGGGGCGAAACGGACGCGGGCAGGTTTCATAGGCTTCTAGAACTCGATCTGTTTGTGCCGCAGGGCCACGGACTCCACCAGCCCGATGCCGATCAGGAAGGTGAGCAGCGACGAGCCGCCGTAGCTGATGAACGGCAGGGGCGAGCCCGTGACCGGCAGCAGGTTGAGGTTGGAGCCGATGTTGGAAAAGGCTTCGAACATGATCACGGTGCCCACGCCGAAGCAGATCAGCCGGCCGTAAAAATCGCGCGCCTGCTCCCCCACCCGGTAGATGCGGATGACCACCAGCGCGAACAGCACAATCACCACCAGCGCGCCGACGAAGCCGAACTCGTGGGCGATGGTGGCGAAGATGAAGTCGGTCTGGCGCACCTTGAGGAAGCGCAGCTGCACCTGGCTGCCCTGGCCGTAGCCCTGCCCGAACCAGCCGCCGGAGCCGACGCTGATCAGCGACTGGTTGACGTTGTAGGTGGCGTCGCGGAAGGTCGTGTCGCTGTTGGGCAGGAAGAAGACCAGCACGCGCTCGGCGATGTAGCGCAGGCTGTCGTTGTTGAGCATGATGAAGAAGCCGACCACGCCGGCCACCAGCCCGAGCGCGCCGAGCAGGGCCAGGTGCTCCCAGCGCATGCCGGCCGCCCACATCAGGGTCAGCCAGATCACGCCGTACAGGATGCACGAGCTGAAGTCCGGCTGGCTGAGCAGCAGCAGCACCGGCCCGCTCATGAAGATCAGGGTCTGCACCACCAGGCTGAACTGGCGGACGCGCGCCTCGCGGCGGGCGATGAAGTTGCCCAGGGTCAGGATCACCAGGAACTTGCCCAGCTCGGAGGGCTGCAGGTTGATCGGGCCCAGGTCGATCCAGCGCACGGCGCCGAAGGTGGCCGCGCCGATGATCAGCACCACCACCAGCAGGCCCAGCAGCACCAGGTAGATCGGCGTCGCCAGCGAGGCCCAGACGCGGTAGTCGATGACCGTGAAGAGCACCACCACGGCCAGGCCGGCCAGCCCGAAGATGATCTGCCGGCCGGCCGAGGCCTGCAGATCGGTGTCGATGGAGGTGAGCGTGGCCGAGCGGATCATGACCACGCCGACGATGCACAGCAGCACAATCGCGCCCAGCAGGAGGAAGTCAAAATGACGCCAAAGTTTCGCGTTGAGCATGGAAAAATTGTACCGCAGGCGGGCCGGCGGCCCCGCGCGGGGCGGGCTACTTGCGCGGCCGGCGCCGGCCGCCCGGCGCGGCCAGCAGCGGGATGTTGGCCACCAGGCGGTTTTCGCGCTGGGTCTGCGAGAGGTTGATCTCCACGCCGCCGGGGTCGATCTCCACGTGCTTGGAGATGACGGCGATGATCTCGTCCTTGAGGGTCTCCACCAACGCCGGCGAAAGATCGGTGCGGTCGTGGATCAGCACCAGCTGCAGGCGCTCCTTGGCGGATTGCGCGCTGCTCTGGTTGTCGCGGCCAAGCAGTCGATTGAGCCAGTTGCCCATCATCGTCTCCGGCGCGCTCAGGAGGCGCGCGTGAAGCGGGCCGCCAGGCGCTGGAAGAAGCTCTTGTTGTCGTCCAGGGACGGGAACGGCACGTCTTCGCCTTTCAGGCGGCGGGCTACGTCGCGGAAGGCCTGGCCGGCCCGGCTGCGTTCGTCCATGGCCGCCGGCGCGCCGCGGTTGGAGGAGACCAGGATGCCTTCATCCTCCGGCACCACGCCGATCAGGGGGATGGCCAGGATGTCCAGCACGTCCTCCGTGCTGAGCATGTCGCCGCGCTTGACCATCTCGGGCTTGAGGCGGTTGATGATCAGGTGGCCGGGGCCCTTCTCCTCCGCCTCCAGCAGGCCCACGATCCGGTCGGCGTCGCGCACGGCCGAAACCTCCGGGTTGGTGACGATCAGCACCTGGTCGGCCGGCGCCACCGCGTTGCGGAAGCCGCGCTCGATGCCGGCCGGCGAGTCCACCAGGATCCAATCCACCTCGTTGCGCAGCTCGTTGCAGAGCTTGATCATGTCGGTCGGGCTGACGGCGGCCTTGTCGCGCGTCTGGGCGGCCGGGATCAGGTACAGCTCCGGCAGGCGCTTGTCCTTGATCATGGCCTGGCGCAGGCGGGCGCGGCCCTCCACGATGTCCACCAGGTCGTAGACGATGCGGTTCTCCAACCCCATCACCACGTCCAGGTTGCGCAGGCCGATATCGGCGTCCAGGCAGACCACCTTGTCGCCGGTGGCGGCCAGGGCGACCGCCAGATTGGCCGTGGTGGTGGTCTTGCCCACCCCGCCTTTGCCGGACGTGACTGTCAGGACTTTTCCACCCATGCGTTTCACCTTTTCGGGCTCCACCGCTCAGCCACGATATGTCCGTCTTTCACCCGCGCCATCTCCGGCTGGGGCGTGCCCTTGCGCGCCGGCGAAGTGGCGATAAAACGCGCGATGCGCAGCTGCGTGGGCGCCAAATCCAGGGCGCAGACCACGGCCGCCTCGTCGCCGCCGGCCCCGGCATGGGCCACCCCGCGCAGGCGGCCCCAGACGACGATATCCCCGCCGGCCTCGATCTCGGCGCCGGGGTTGACGTCGCCCAGCACCACCACGTGCCCGGCGTGGCGCACGCTGCGCCCGGAGCGCAGGGTCCGGCGCACCAGCACCGCGTCCTCGCGCACCTCCTCCGGGTCGACCTCGGCCTCCAGCTGGGCCTGCACCGCCGGCGGCGGCGGGGCCGCCACGGCCACCTTGAGGCCCAGCGCCTGCGCGGCGCTGGTGGTCAGGGCGCTCTCGCTCAGGACCGTCGTCAGGCTCACCCCGCGCTCGGAGAAGGCGTCGCGCAGCCGGCCCAGCTCGGCGGCCGGGATGGCGCGCGCCCCGACCTCCAGGGTCAGGCGGGCCCCTTTGAAAAAGTCGGCCTTCTCGTCCAGGCGCGTGATCACTTCCTTGGCGGTGGCGGGCCACTCGCCGGCGTCCGTGACCGTGATCAGCAGGCCGTCGCGGATGCCCTTGATTGCAATACGGTCTGACATAATTGATCGCAAATGATGAGCCGCGATTATAGCAAAGGCGAAGGCAAAAGCGAGTCGGCTTGACACGCTCCAACCGGCCCCGTATAATGCCCAAAGTTGCCTGCCTTCCGGCAGGCCTTATTTTGCACTTTCGCACGAGGATCCGCGATGCCGCCCCATCCAAAACGCAAACACTCCAAGGGCCGCCGGGACCGCCGGCGCTCCCAGGACGCGCTGACCGCGACCCAGGTCGTCGCCTGCTCCAACTGCGGCGAACAGCGCCTGGCCCATACCGTCTGCCCGAACTGCGGCTTCTACGACGGCAAGGAAGTCATCGCCAAGAAGCCGGCGGGCAAGTAAGCCCAGAGGCCGCGGCTGTAAAGCGCGGCCTTTTTCGTTTAAAGACTATGCCTACGCTCTCTCCCGCCGCCACCGCCTTCGTCTTTCCGGGCCAGGGCTCCCAGGCGCTCGGCATGGGCCGCGAGCTGGCGCAGGCCTCGGCCGCCGCCCGCCAGGCCTGGGCCGAGGCCGATGCCGCGCTCGGCTTCGCGCTCTCCCAGCTGTGCTGGGACGGCCCGGAGGCCGACCTGAACGCCACGGTCAACACTCAGCCGGCCCTGCTGGCGAGCTCCATCGCGGCCCTGCGCGCCGTGCAGGAGCAGCTGGGCGACTTCCGGCCGGCGTATCTGGCCGGCCATTCCGTGGGCGAGGTGACGGCCCTGGTGGCCGGCGGCGCGCTGTCCTTTGCGGACGGCCTGCGGCTGGTGCGCGCCCGCGGCCAGGCGATGGCGGCGGCCGGCCAGCGCGCGCCCGGCGCCATGGCGGCCATCCTCAACCTGGACGCGCCGGTGCTGGCCGAGGTCTGCGCCGAGGCCAGCGCGCAGACCGGGGGCGTGGTGCAGGTGGCCAACGACAACTGTCCCGGCCAGGTGGTCATCTCCGGCGAGGGGCCGGCGCTGGAAAAGGCCATGGAGCTGGCCAAGGCCCGCGGCGCCAAACGCGCCCTCAAGCTGGCGGTCTCGGTGGCCGCCCACTCGCCATTGATGCAGTCCGGCGTGGCCGAGTACGCGGCCGCCGTGGACGCCGTGGCCTTCCAGATGCCGCAGGCGCCCGTCATCAGCAACCTGACCGCCCGGCCCCTGCCCGATGTGGCCGCCATCCGCGCCGAGCTGCCGGCCCAGTTGACCGGCCCGGTGCGCTGGACCGAATCAGTGCGTTACCTGGTCAGCCAGGGGATCGGCGTGTTTGTGGAGCTGGGCTCGAAGGACGTGCTGACCGGCCTGCTGAAGCGGATCGACGCGAACGTGGCCGGGGTGGCGGTGGGGATGCCGGAGGCGGTGGCGGGTCTGGGGATTGGGTGATTGAGGATTAGGGGGATTGGGGATCAAGGGGGCGGTGACAGGCGGCGCAGGAGCGTGTCGGCGCGCTGGACCAGATCCGGTTCCGGCGGGGCCGGCCGATAGGCCGCAATTTCCACAGCCTTCGTCAACTCGTCCAAATCCGGCCGGTCAGCGCGGTGGGCCAGCTCCTGAGGGGTCTCCGCCGGCGCGCGGGCCAGGCGCAGGCGCCGCAGGGCCGCGCGATAAGCCGCCAGGATCCGGCGCCGGCCGGGGTCCCGATCCAGCGTAGAGCGGCCGGCCCGCCAGCGCCTCAGCCAGCCCCCCACCCGCGGCCAGAGCCAGACCCCCAGCGCGATCAGCCCCGCCAGCCCGGCCAGCGCCAGCAGTGGGCCGGCCGCCAGCGCGGCCAGGCCGGCCCCGGCCGAGAGCAGGTCGCCCACCGGCACTTGCAGACCGTCAAAGGCCCCGGAAAAAATCCAGCGCTGGACCGGGGCCGTGTAGGGCGCCGGCGTCCAGCCCGGCGTCGGGTCAAACGGCACCCAGCCATAGCCAGGAAAATAAGCCTCCACCCAGCCGTGGGCGTCGTTCTGCCGGACGGTGTAATAGCCGGACAGCGGGTTGTAATCGCCGGGCCCGTAGCCGGCCACGATCCGGGCCGGGATGCCCAGCGTGCGCAGCATCACCACCTGGGCGGTGGCGAACATCTCGCACACGCCGCGCCGGTCCTCGAATAAAAAGGTATCCACCACCTCAGCGCCCGGCTTGTGCGGCGGCGGAATGAAATCATACGGGATGGTCCGCAGGTAATCACGCAGGGCCACGGCCTTGTCATACGGCGTCGGGCTGGCGGCGGTCAGGTCGCGGGCCAGGGCACGCACCCGCTCCGAGATCACGGGCGGCAATTGCAGATAACGGGCGGCCAGCGCCGGGGGATACTCTGTGCCGGCCGCCCGCAGGCGCTCGGCGTCAAAGACCGGCCGGCGCGAAATGACGGTGTAGACGGTGCCGGCGCGCAGGGGCTCGCCCACGCGCAGGCCCACGCCGGCGTCCAGGCTGACCGCCTCGGCGCGGATGTAAAGCGTCACCGGGCGGTAGGCCGCGAAGATCAGGTTCGGCTGATCACGCACGAT
>JAEURL010000460.1 GCA_016789165.1 Anaerolineales bacterium
GACTTTGAGCTCGTGGATCTGAACGCGGCCGGAGAAAGGCTGTTGGGCCTGGACCGGGCCGCGGCGCTGGGCCGGAGCGCGCAGCAGATCTTCCCGGCTGAGTTAATCGAAATCCTGGCGCACACCTGGCGCACCGGCGCGGCCGCGCGGCCGGCGCTCATCGCCGGCCCCCGGCGGGCGGCCTGGGCCGCGCACAGCGTGGTCCGGCTGCCATCCGGGGAGGTGGTGCTGGAGTTGTGTGCTGCCGGCGCCGGGCTGGCAGCCGCGCCTCTGGCCGAGACGCCGGCCCGGCCGGAATTCCTGGCCGCCGCAGTCCGCGAGCTGCGCGTCTTGCTGTCCGGCGTCGTCGGGAGCCTGGATCTGGTGCTCGGCAACACCTGGGACATGTCCGCGGCGCCGCGCAGTTTTTTGTGGCGGGCGCGCGCCGGCGCCGAGCGGCTGGGCGAGATCGTCGACGAATTGGTGACGCTGGCGGCCCTGCAGGCCGGCCGGCTGACGGTCGCCCGCGAGGCGCTCCCGTTGGGCTGGGTGCCCCAGGCCCTGGGCCGCGAGATGCTGCCGTTGGTGGAAGCGCACGGCCTGGAGCTGGACCTGCGCCTGCCGCCCGAACCGTGGCCCCTGGTGCTGGCCGATCCGGCCCATCTGCGCACGCTGTTACGGCTGCTGCTGGGCGAGGCTTTGCAGCAGCCGGCCGATACGCCCATCGTTGTGACGGTGGCCGCCACCGCCGCGGATCTGGCCACCGTGACGCTGGAGTGGGCGGGCAGCGGATCGGCCGCGCCCACCCTGGGCCTGCTCCTGGCCAGCCGGCTGGCTGACCTGACGGGCGGCGGGCTCACCTGGGAGGCCGCCTGCGCCGGCCGGCCGGCCCAGGCGGCCTTGAAACTGCCGCTGGTCCCGGCCTGACGGCCCCCGACAACCAGGTCCCGCTATCTCTCACCGGATCGGACCGGCTGGGGCGACCCGCCCTGCGCTAGAATCGACCCCATAAGCGGACTATGGCTGGCCGGCGTGCCGGGAGCGCCGGCGGTTGGAGGGCATACGACCGTGAACTGGCGTCAATTCAGCCCGGCCGCTTGGCTGGCCGTGTACGCGGGTTGTGCCGTGCTCGTGGCCGCCGGGCTGGTGCTCACGCGCGCCTCCAGCGCGTGGATGGCGCTGCTGGTCGCTCCGGTTCCGCTCTTCGTCATCTGGCAGCCGAGCCGGGTCTACCTGCCCATGACCCTGCTGCTGGGCATCGTGTACCAGGTGGTGAACCTGCAGAACCATCCCGAGACTCTGGCCGCCACCACCCGCGGCAGCGTGTCGATCCTGGTGACCCTGATCGTCGTCAGCGAAACGCTCTTCCGCAACGGCCGGGCGCGGCGGCGGGCCGAGGCCGCCCTGGAGGCCAAGAACGCGGAGCTGGCCGCGGCCGTGCAGCGGGCCAACGACCTGGCCGCCGCCGCCCAGGAGGCCAGCCAGATCAAAAGCGAGTTCCTGGCCAACACCTCTCACGAGCTGCGCACGCCCCTGACGGCCATTCTAAGCGCGCTGGACCTGGTGCTGGCCGGCTTCTGTGATGACCCGGCGGAGGAGCGCCGCTTTGTCGAGCTGGCGCACGCGTCCTCGCACAAGCTGCTGAACGTCATCAACTCCGTGCTGGATATTGCCAAGATCGAGGCCGGCAAAGTGGATGTGGAGCCCGTGGTCATGCCGGTCGCCCCGGTCATTGACGAGGTCTATAACCTGTGCCGGGTGCCGGCCGCCGACCGGGGCCTGCGCCTGACCGTGGAGTGGCCGGCCGGCCCGGTCCCGGCTGTCGTCGCCGATGGCGACAAGCTGCGCCAGATTCTCCTGAACCTGGTGGGCAATGCGCTCAAGTTCACGCCGCAGGGCGAGATCCGCATCAGCGCCGAGCCGGACCCCGCCGCGGGCGTGCTGCGGGTGCGGGTGCAGGACACCGGGATCGGCATCGCGCCCGAGAAGCAGGGCCGGCTGTTCCAGCCGTTTGTGCAGGCGGACAGCAGCGTCTCCCGCCGCTTCGGCGGCACCGGGCTCGGCCTCTCGATCTCGCGCCGGCTGGCGGAATTGATGGGGGCCGACCTCGCGCTGTACAGCGCCGGCGAGGGCCTGGGCAGCACCTTTACCCTGACCTTGCCCGCCGTCCGGGAGCCGGCCTGACGCGCCGCTGGAGCCGATGAACGACCTCGCCTCGCACGACCGCGCGGAGCTCGAACGCCTGGAAGCGAGCCTATGGCGCGCGGAGACCCGCTTTGACCCGGCCTGGATGGAACAGGTCCTGGCCGAGGATTTCCTCGAGATCGGCCGTTCCGGCCGCGTCTACACGCGCGCTGAAATCCTGGGCCTGCCGCGCGCGCCCCTCCCCGTGCGGCTGCCGCTGCCGGACCTGACCATCCGGCGGCTGGCGCCGGAGGTCGCCCAGGTGCTGTACACCAGCGTCGTTGAGACCGACGCCGGCCCCGCGTATGGCCGGCGCAGCTCGCTGTGGATTCGGCGCGGCCGCCGCTGGGTCCTGTGTTTTCACCAGGGCACGCCTTTCCAGCCCTGATCGGAGCGGCCCCCGTTCCCGCCCGCACCTGATTGTCTTGCCGTTGTCCGGCTTGCCGGCCGGGGTCCTATTCGGCGTCAGCGGCGGTATATGCCGTGGCTGACCGTTGCCGGAGGCCCGTCAAGCAGGCCGGCCAAATGAGCGCAGGGTGAGAGACGCCTGTGGAGGGCGCTATGCTCACCCAATTGTGGGGGTTCCTGACTGCCTGGTACAACCTGCCGTTCACGGCCTTGCTGGCGCTGGGCGTGGGCTTGGCCGGCGCGCAGTGGCTGGGGCTGGCTGCTCAACAGCCTGGTCCTCAACGCCTTCAGCTATTACCCAAGCCTGGCCGGCCGCGGCTCAGACCGCTACGGCGTTCTCCAGCCCCTGGGTGCCCACCTGGACGCGCACCCGGTCGCCGGCCGCGAGTGTGAAGCCGTCCGGCGGGACGAGGCCGGTACCCGTCATCAGGAAGACGCCGGCCGGAAAGGCCAGCTCGCGGAAGAGATACGCCGCCAGCTCTCGGACGCTCCGCTTCATCTGCGCGGTGCTGGTCTGGCCCGCGAACACGGCTGTCCCGTGGCGCTCGATGGTGAGCGTAATCGGGATCGCGGCCCAGTCCGGATCGGTAAGCAGCTCCAGGCCCGGCCCCAACGCGCAGCCGCCGGTGTAGATCTTGGCCTGCGGCAGGTAGAGCGGGTTCTCGCCCTCGATCGAGCGCGATGACAGATCGTTGCCGGCCGTGTAGCCGACGATGTCACCGTAGGCGTTAAGGACCAACGTCATCTCCGGCTCCGGCACGTTCCAGCCGCTGTCCGCGCGGACGCACACCGGGGCGCCAGGGCCAACCACGCGCCAGCCGACGGCTTTGAAGAACAGCTCGGGGCGCTCGGCGGCGTACACGCGGTCGTAAATATCGCCGACGGCCGATTCGGCCCGGCGCGCCTCGCGGCTGCGCTGATAGGTGACTCCGCAGCCCCAGACCTCATGGAGCGGCTCGAGCGGCGCGAGCAGCGGGCCGGCGGCGGGTGCGCCCTCTGGCCGGCCGGCCAGCACCGCGGCCAGGGCCGGCCGCGGCAGGGCGAGCAGGGCGCTCAGGCCGAGCGGTTCCGGCAAGAGCCGCCCGTCCACGGCCCAGCGGACGCCTTCCGGCATTTGGTGGCGGGTCAGGTTCATGGTCAGCCTCCCGGTGTGATGGCGCGGGGATTGTATAGAGTCGTGGCGGGGGGGCACACCCGCCCGCCCGGGTCTGCGGTGTCGGTCCGGGGGGGGCGGCGCGCCCCGCAGGCCGCGCCCCGCACGAGCGCGGACAAACAGAGGTTTGCGT